>CANGTV010000035.1 GCA_947457015.1 Alphaproteobacteria bacterium
ACAGGATAATTGCGTCTTTAAACCACCAAATCGGTCAAAAAGTAACAAAAAACAAAGAATCTATCCCGCTCTATTACCACTCCTTGCCCTCTCCTCAGCCTCCTGCACTCTCAAACTCTCTTTTGCAGAAGGTTCTATTAAATAGCCAGAATAAGCCAGCATACTTTTTATATTAGAGCATAGAGTCATTTTATTTATCCTCTATAGACTCAAATTTTTTGACCATTAAGAAATGCTTGATGTCTTTAAAATAACCATCACCTCTAAGATTTCTCATAGTAAGCTTCTTTTAAATGCTCTGGCTCATTAAGATCATTATAGTCTAAGACAATTTCTTCTCCAGCTTTGATATCGCAAATTGCAACCATTCTCTTTTTAGGGGTTATTGAAACGTTTGGATTATCGGAATGATTCAAGTACCACCCAATTTCCATGCGGTCAAACCGTTCGGGACCTACGCATTCTTCATCATTTAAAAAAACGCAGTATTTGAGAAATTCATCTGGGATATCTTTTGTGTTCATTTTCCTTGGAGTATGGGTTCCAGAAAAAACCTTCGTACCCTTTGGTATATCGTGCGTTGTAAAGACTCCTATGCCACTAATTGGCGAAGGTCCTAAAATAAATGAAAACTCAGTCCACTGCATTCTTAAATTCTCCATAGTATTTCTTTTTATCCATCATGCCACAGAACTACGATTTATATTTCTTTTCTCATGCTCAACAAGCCATTTTTTACGAGGGAGGCCACCTCCATACCCACCCAGATCCCCGTTTGAGTTGATAACACGGTGACAAGGAATGACAATAGCAAACTGATTGGCCCCATTTGCATTTGCAACAGCTCGACAGGCAGATGGTTTTCCAATTGTTGTAGCGAGTTGGGCGTAGGAACGGGTTTCACCATAAGGAATTTTCTGGAGCTCTTCCCACACCCGTTTTTGAAAAGGAGATCCAAGAAAAAAGAGGGGGGTTTTAAACTCCTTGAGATACCCCTCAAAATACTGGTTCAGCTCATTTTCAATTGAACGAATAGGTTCGGTGATTCCTGGAAGAATGGCTGATTTTGTGCGCTGCCTTAAACGCTCAACCTCACGCTCAAGCCCTCGACGATCTACAAATTCTAAAAGGTAAAGTGCTTCTTCATCTCCAACGACGATCATGGGGCCGAGTCTTGTATCCAGCCATGAGGCTTTGAGAATATGATGATGTCCAAGCTTAGTTGGTGCTGCTCCCATAATACGAGAAAAAGCATCTCTAAACCCACTGCTGGATTCATAACCTGCCTCTAGTTGTGCCTCGATCACTGCCTCTCCTCTTCTGATTTGCTTCATGGCCAATCCCATGCGTCGAGCTCTAGCATATTCAACAAAGGTCATCCCAAACCGCTTTTTGAACTGGCGGCGTGCGGTTGATTCATCAACGGATAAGTCTTGAAAATCCTTCTCCTTCCATCGTTTTGATGGGTTGTCTTCCACCGCTTCAACAAGCTTTTGGACGAGCTCTGACTCATGATTAGGATGAGACAATGGTCTACATCGCTTACAAGGACGGAATGCTGCCAAAAGAGCTTGTTGAGCTGTTTCAAAAAACTCACAATTCTCAAATTTTGGCTTTCTGGCAGGACACGTTGGACGGCAAAAGACGCCTGTACTTTTGACGCCGACATAAAAAATTCCTTCATAACCAGGATTTTTATCTATCAAGGCTTGATAATAGTCATGCTTGTTTTCTGTCGTTATCATTCTTTTTTCCTCACTTAAACCGTCGAGCAGTCCCATTATAGTGAGTTCATAAAAGATCGCCGCCGAAATTCAGGCATGGATTTTTTTTATAGTGAGATCTCTTCTCAAGTAAAAATAAGAATTACTCATTCCTCTTTAAAGAAACTGGAACACTTTCTTCATCCTTTTGTAGCGTTTGTGATCTTACCTATTTTTGCATTTTTAAATACCGAGATTTCATTTAAGGAAATAAATTTCAACGATTTATTTTCACCTATTACACTTGGAATCGTAGCCAATTTATTTGTGGGCAAACAAATTGGCATAGTTTTAAGCTCTTTTATTTTTCTTAAATTTACTAAGGCTAAACTGCATTATGGATTAAGTTGGTCTGCATTCTATGCAATTGGGATTCTCTGCGGGATTGGTTTTACATTTAGTTTATTCATAGGATTACTCTCCTTTGAAGGCCCTTCGTTAATTAACCAAATGAAGCTAGGAGTTATAATAGGCTCTCTTTTGTCAGCATTGGTCGGTATGATCTTACTTATGCGTAAGCCGCTTCATCGGGATACCTTATAGAAGACCACTTTACCTCAAATTCAAAAATTACTTTCTCTTCTTTTTTCCTACCTATTTCTGCATCTGTTTCTTGCACTGTAAGAAGCTCAGCTATAGATTTATAAGAAATTTAAAAACAAGAGGCTGAAAGTGTATTTATTTGATGGGGGGATAATTTTTTTATTGCTTATCGCAAATGGTGTTTTAGCTATGACCGAATTTGCCCTTGTTTCGTCTAATCGAAATAAAATAAGTCTCATGGCAAAAACAAGTAAGGGAGCAAAAATCGCTTATCAACTTATGGATAAGCCAGGAGAATTTTTATCTACAATTCAAATTGGAATCACAATTATTGGGATCATTTCTGGGGCCTTTAGTGGTCAAAGATTTGCTGAACCTCTAGGATTATGGCTTAATGGCCTATATTGGATTCATGGGTATGGTGAGTTAATTGCCTTTAGCTTAATTGTCTTGATAGTGACATACGTTTCTCTTGTGATTGGAGAACTCATCCCCAAAAGAATTGCTCTTTCAAGACCTGAAAAAATTGCCAGTGTATTTGCACCATTAATAAGTTTTTTATCCAAAATGACACACCCTTTTGTTGTTTTATTAGACTTTTCTACAAGAGTTCTATTGAAGGCGTTTGGTCATAAAGAAGTCAAAAATTCTATTGTGACTGAAGAAGAAATTCATAGTCTACTCGCGCAAGGTCTTGAAGAAGGAACAATCGATGCATTTGAACATCGTCTTTTTCAACGTGTTTTAAAATTTGGGGATCGTGATGCCAGCATTATGATGACGCCGCGTCTCAAAGTTATCTCTCTCAGTTTAGAAGATGATAAGGAGACAAATAAAAATAAAATTCTTTTAAATCTTCATCGTTATTATCCTGTTTTTGAAAAAAACATGGATAATTTTATAGGGATTGTTGACGTTAAAGATATCCTGACTCAACAAATGAAAGGAGATAGCTTTAACCTAAAATCATTGATCAAAGAGGCTCCTTGCATAATGGAAGATGCTCTTGGTCCTGAGGTGCTTGAACAATTTAAAAAATATAAAACTCATCTTGGTGTAGTCATCGATGAATATGGGGCCATGCAGGGAATTATAACTCTTGTTGATCTTTTTGAAACACTTGTAGGGGATGTACCAGAATCTCAAGAAAAAGAACCTTATGAAATTACTCGCCGCAAAGATGGCTCGTGGTTGTGTGATGGATTAACTCCTATAGATGATATCGAAGATCTTCTTGAAACAAAGATCGTTCGTGCTTTCGAAGAAGAAGACTTTAATACCCTAGCAGGCTTCCTTCTTGTGCATTTTAAACGGATCCCAAATGTCGGAGAAAATATTTATTGGGATGGATTTAAATTTGAGATTGTTGATTTAGATGGCAAAAGAATTGATAAGGTCTTAATACAAAGAACTAAAGAATAGGCAACTTATATAGAAAAAGGTAAGAAAAGATCGTATGAAAAATAAAGACCATAAAACAGTCCCTAAACGTTCTTCTGAAATTCTTATAGAGATTGCAGAAAACAAAAATTTGAAAAGTGGGCTCACCTATCGGTATATTTTTCAAGCTTTAGGTGACCGCGCATTTGGGGTTGCCATATTATTTTTTGCCTTACCAAGTCTTTTGCCGTTTTCAGCTGTACCTGGAATTGCTGTTGTTTTTGGTCTTCCTATTGTTATTTTTGCTCTAGGAATGATTTTTGGGAGGAAAACCATCTGGTTACCAAAGATTATTGGGAATAAGACCATTTCTCATTCAAAGATTTCTAGAATCATCTTTGCCGTGTTACCTTATATTGTTAAGTTAGAACGCTTATCAAAGCCAAGATGGGCCTTGATAACTTGTCGTGCCGCTGAAATTATGAATGGCATTGCTATTCTTTGTTTAGCGCTCTTGCTCATGATTCCTATCCCTTTTAGCAATTTTATTTTTGGAGGATTGCTGGCTATTTTTAGTATTGGAATTATAGAAAAGGATGGCCTTCTTATTTTTATAGGTTATCTTTTCTTTATAGCGTACATCTTTTTTATATATATGGTAGCATTAAAAGCCATTGAAGCTTTTTTGTTTATTAAAAACTCTGTATGAATTGTAACAAAATAACATAAGAAAAAGAGGTGCTTTCATGTCCTATCCATGGTGGTTCTGGGCTATCTTTAATATCTTTGTCTTACTTTTGCTCGTTTTAGATTTAGGAGTTTTTCATCGTAAGCAACATACAATTCATCTTAAAGAAGCGCTGGCTTTATCTATTTTTTATATAACTTTAGGCCTTCTTTTTGCGTGGGGTATTTACTTCTTTATAGGGGCTCAAGAGGGTGTAGAGTTTCTAACAGGCTACCTCATTGAGAAGAGCTTAAGCGTTGACAACATTTTTGTATTTGTCCTTATTTTTAGCCATTTTCAAGTCCCCCCTCAGTATCAACATCGTGTTCTCTTCTGGGGGATTTTAGGGGCTTTATTAATGAGAGCTCTCCTCATTCTTACGGGAGCTTCTCTTCTTGAATCTTTTCATTGGATTATCTTTATTTTTGGAGGTTTTCTAGTCATGACAGGCCTTAAGATGCTTTGGGTCATTAATGTTCAACCAGACCTAGAGAATAACAAGATAATTCAATGCCTCTACAAGCACCTTTCTATTACAAGTTCTTACAACAATGGCAAATTTTGGATTTATGAGAAGAGTAAAATTGTTTTCACGCCCCTTTTTCCGGTCCTAATTTTAATTGAGCTGAGTGATCTTATATTTGCTGTTGATTCTATCCCAGCTATTTTTGCCATCTCTAAGGATCCTTTTATCGTCTATACATCTAATATATTTGCCATTCTTGGCCTACGAGCTTTATATTTTGCTCTAGCTGACATTATTCATCGATTTGTTTACTTAAAGTACGGGCTTTCCTTTATTCTCATTCTTATTGGGATAAAAATGATTTTAAATGGTATTTTTGGTGAGGATTTCATTCCAACTCACTACGCTCTCATGGCAACAGCTATACTGCTTACGGGATCAATAATTGTCTCTTTAATTAAATCCAGAGGACGTCTTGCTGTTAAAGAAAGAAGAAAGTTTTTAACAGGGTGGGTTCCTGGAAGCGGAGTTAAGAGAAAAAATGGAAGAAAAAGTAAAGTGTCCTAACGCCTAATTAATGTTAATTTACTAAAATTTAACCGGCTCCTAAAGCAGCTCAAGTTGATTTGGAATTCCAATCATCGAGCTGAAGCTTTGCCACGAGTCCTCCGATTTCAATGAGATGACGAGTTCTTTTTTTACGCGCTAGCATACTCACGGAATTCTCCAATTGTTTGAGGCGATTTTTACGTTGTTCAATTGATTTTTTGCGTTTTTCGAGAAGATTTGTTTGTGTCATGGCATGGACTGTCTGCCCTCAAAATATAAAATCCTTGACTATGGTATGCGGTGACTCTCGCTGAGATCCCGAAATTATGGGCTCACATAAATTCCGTCGGATGTTAAGGAGAAATAGAACGAGTTTTGGCATAGGGCTCGTATAGGGGAGGGGGGTAAAGATGGTAAAAAACTTTAGAGAAACTGTGGTGCCCGCTGCCAGACTCGAACTGGCACGACCTTTCGATCGACAGATTTTAAGTCTGTTATTATTTGTCCTTTTGTTTTTATTTATATAATTGTTTTTATTTGTTTTTCTTCTTTTTTAGATGGAGAGAAAAATAAAATTGTCATCAAATTGTCATCAAAAGAAAAAGAAACAAAAGGAGTGTTTCCACTCTTGAAACTTTGATCTGTCATTATTTCTATCCCTTCTTGAGCTCCTAAACTTGGCTTCTCTAAAATTTTCCTAAAAATTTAGATTTAATTTTTCTGATTGCTCTTATAAGGTTAAGAAAAAAGATAATGGGGAGGATAGCATTGCTTTATGGGATTTAAGCAGGGCTTTAGGGATGGTGTAAGGCCAGACTTAGGAGTGACGGGAGCTTTTGTTTTCTTCACTTTTCTATTTGTTGGGTTATACGTGTTCTTTGAATACAAAACCTACATCTCAGATTATAAGAGAGCCCAACAAGAAGAGATGAAAGCTCTTCAGGAAAAGACCAAAACATCCTTAGAGCATTTGACCAAGCTTTCTGAGCTTACAAGCAAACGGATTGTCTCTGCTCAAGAAGAAGTTCAGCGCATTCAAAATATTTTGATCTCAGTACCTCGTCTCTATCCTGACCATACCTTTCCAAAAATCCAAAAAGTTTCCTACCATAAGCTCACTGCTCCTGAAATGACCATAACTCGCTTTGGGGTGATTCCTCTTGATCCTACGCTTGCCCCTCAAAGGGAAGCCACTCAAGGAGACAAAACATCAATTGTCTTTGATAAAGATGCCGTTATTGGCAAAACTATGGTGCTGAATAGTGAGGGAAGAATAGAAGGAGTTCTGGAAATTGAGCTTGACCTTTCAGAGTTTCAAGCGTCTTTAGGGTCTCTCCAAACCCTTGTGTTTTCTCCTTCAGAAGGAGTGGGTCATCTCATTCACAATACGCCCTTTGCCATTTATGGAAAAACTCCCAAGAGTTTTTGGGAGTTTGCTGCGGAAAACAAGACTCTCTATGCGATGTTTTTCTTTTATATGAGCGTCTGTCTTATATTTTTGCCCGCTGCTGTTTATTATCTCGATCGTCGTCGTAAAAATAACCAAAGACGGGAGAGAGAAGCTCTTGAAATGTCTCATGCTCAGCTTACAGCTAAGGTAGGGCACCAAGACGACATCATTCAAATCCACGAACAGAATCAAGAAAGCCAGCAGATCTCAAACCAATCTTATCAAGAAGTTCGCAGCCTCTTATCTAACCGTCAAAAAGCAGGAACAACTTATATTACAAGATCATTAGACGTTTTAGAGCAGTCTTTTTTCAATCCTAATATTCATCTTTCAGAGGCAGAATTTATCGAGATCATAAGATCCTGTCGAAAAGAATCTCGGTCCTTGTCTTATGGCTCTATGTCGGAGGTCAAGAATGAACCTATCGATATAAAAGACATGCTGGAGCACATCTGTGAGCTTTTTACAGCAAAAATCCATGCCTCTAACCTTATGGTCGACGTTGTTTGTCCTAAAACTGTGTCTTTCTCCGGGGATCCCTTTTTTATACAGTTCCTGTTAATCACCCTCATTGGCAAACCAATTTACAGAGCTCCTAAAAATGGGAAGATTGTCATTCGGGTGAAGACTCAAAAGATGGGTTTATATATAGAAGTCCAAGATAACAATGGCCTTCCCTATTCTGAGAAGGCAGAGAGACTCATTAAAAAGTCCTTTGATCTTTTCATGACCCAGGATGAATTCCAACAATCTTGCCAAGACCATGGACTGACGCACATGTATTCGAAAGACAATAAGGGATTCAATATCAATAAAATAGTGATTCCAGCTTCCTCGGACTCAGCTGAAATGTCGGGCAGTAATGTTGTTCCGTTGTTTAAGTAAGTCTTTTTGTGTTTGGGTGGCGTTGGCTCTAATGGCTTTTTTAAGCGTAATTCCTTTATGGTCTTATGCAGATAAAAATCCAAAAATCTGGAACCGGTGTGAAAAAAATATCTTTTTTGTCGGAAGAGAAGAAGCGCTTCAAAAGCTTGCGTCTTTCTTTAAACGGGGAGGTAAGAAAATAGCCGCCATCACAGGGGGGCCTGGATTTGGAAAAACGCAAACGGCGAGACAATTTTCCCAAAAGTTCCACGCATCTTACGATATCATTTGGTGGTTTGATGCTAACCAGAATATTCCCAATCAATATGAACAATTGGCTCTGAAGCTTAATAACATTCTTCCCAAAGAAGAACGCATCGTGTCCGCAAAACTATCAAAGGAGGCGTTGGTAGAAACGATCAAAGATGTTTTGAGCCTTAAAGATATAAAATGGTTGTTGATATTTGATAATGCGGAATCCTACGCTCAGGTTGAGAAATTTATTCCTGTGACTCACCATCAGCTGGATAAACACGTTCTTCTGACTTCTCGCAATGCGACCCTATGGCCAGATAAAATAGACATAGGAAAATTTAAACGATCTGAATCGATTCAATTTGTTAAACAAGCTCTTCCCCAAGAGACAGATGCAAATATAGAAAACCTAGTAGAAACGCTCAGTGACTATCCCTTAGGCCTTACTATCGCTGCGGCCTTTATAAAGACTCACCCTTCAACGACGATTCCTAAATACCTTTCTTTCTATCTTACAAGAACGGTTAAAAAGGCAGATCCTTTTATTAAGACAGCAGATCCTCTTTTAGCGGGGTATGCCAATGATGCCAAAACTCCACTCTCTATCAGCTTAAGGTTTATTGAGCAGCAATCTCAAGAGGCTTTAAATACGTTGCTTTTTATGAGCCTTTTAAACAGCAAAGACATTCCTGAGTCTTATGTTGACATTTGGCTGGAAAAAACAAAAGCTAAGCTCAGCCCTGCCGAAGTCATAAAGATGATGAATGACCAATCTTTGATAGACATAAGAACGATACATAAGCAAAATGAACCAGAGCCGATACATTTCTTTTTACTTCATGATTTAATTCATCAACTGATTCAGGAGAGCATCCCAATGGAAGATAAAAGAAAACTCATCGATACTGGCGCGGATGTCATGCTGGAGGTTTTTTCAGGACCATCTGAAGTCTTTACCACGAAGATCACCCAGGAGCCCATCCACTTGTTGCATGCCCAAAAGCTCTGTGAAAATGCAAAGGAAATAGGATACTCAAACTCAAAATTGTTGCAATTAAAAGCATGCATGTTTCAATGCTTCATGAGTGGCACAAGAGATTTTGAGGCGGCTAAAAGCATACGAGAAGAGATTGAAGCTGATCTTAAAGCTGGGATAAAGTTGCCTCCTTATTATGAAGCCCTCTTTAAACATAACAAAGCTTTTCTTGCAGCTATTTCTACTCATTACGATGATGCTATTCGGTATATGAAAGAAGCATTGTCCCTTTTCGAAGCCTCTGGGGACCACAGGACTGAAGTTTTATCCGCTCTCAATAACCTTATTCAATACTATGATATGCGTGGAGAAATTGAGAAAGCGGAGCCTCTTATCCGACAGGGAGAGGAAATGTGTAAGACTTCCACCTCTATGCTTTCTAATAGCGGTTTTCTTTACGTTCTCTCTCTTGTTCTTATCGATCAAGGAAAATTTCAGGAAGCAGAAGAAGCAGTAAATAAAGCAGATGCTTATCCAACTTTAAGTGAAGCACGTCCTCCCATTTATCACGGTCTTTTGCTCCAACAAGCAATAGCCTTGATTAAGCAGGAAAAGTTAGCAGAGGCTTTGAAAGCGCTGGAAACCTGTGAAGCCAAAACAAATGCATTTTTTCAAGGCCGACATAACACCTCTTTGTCTAATATTTATCTTCTTAAAAGCCTCATTTCCATTAAGAAGAAAGAAATTTCTCCTGAGCTTTTTCAAAATCTCGAAAAAGCTCTTTTGATCTTTAATGATTTTTACCAAGGAGAGAAAAAGCAACGGCGCCAAGCTTATACCTATTTTGTAATGGGCAAAGCTTATACCCTTAAGAAGGACTTTGAAAAAGCTTTAGAACACTACTTAATCAGTGATGAAATTTACACGAATGTCTTAAAAAGCAAAAAGATAGATGATGTGAGTGAGCTCTATGCGGGCCTTGCCCTTCTTGGCATTGACATGAAACAAGAGAAGATCACATCCATGTATTTAAAGGCTCATATGGAGACGTTTGGAGTTGATCATCCTCGGACAAATGAAATTATAAGCGTATTAGATGACAAGGGACTTGGGATTCCGTTTTAAGAGGGTGTGTGACTTTACTCTACAGTGAGATTAATAAACCACTCTCCAAATTCCTCATCCACTTTTGAAGGATCCCGTCCAAGGGAGTGGAGATAAATTTCCTCAACACATATGAGAGATTGCCTGACCGTTGGTTTCATTTTTTGGTTTTTGTTTTTTTGGATTAATTTCTCTTCAACAAATTTCACTGTTGCTTGCAACAGATCCAAGGAATCACAGGTGGTGTTCATAATCCCTTCCTTTGAAGCGATGAGTTCATCTTCTTGAAAGATCTCTTGTTTTGTGAGGAGATCTTTGACTGTACATCCCAGAACATCAGAAACCGCCTGTAAAATCTCTGCACTGGGTTTTTTAGAGTTGCCACGGATAATATTGCGGACTGCATGGGTCTTTAGGCCTGCCATCTTTTCTAAGGTCATAACGGAGAGATTCTTCGCCTTCATCCGCGCCGAGATCTGTTTCGCTATCTGTGTACTCATAGTTGTCTACCTACTCTGAACCAAACTTCAACATACTTTGACATAGGTTTAAGATGATGTATAGAAAATTATTGTGAGTGGTTTCCCCTCTTCATATGGACATATCGTAAGAACGCTCTTTTTCATGGGCCATTGAACTTTCTTTTTCCAGTTGAGGTTCCATTTCTTTGAGCTGTGTCCTTATCTGGTTTTGAACATAGCGTAGTGCTTCAGATAAGGAGAATTTGTCATAAGAAGATTCATGGTTAAAATCGTGAGAGGACGTCTCTCTCATCATCAAGTCTCCCTCTTTCCGTCGCAGAAAGTCGATTTCAGAGGAGTCGAGACACTTAGAAATATGGTTATGGTCCCGTTTCTCGAATTCCAGAGCAATTTTGACCATTTTGCCAATTTGACTGGAGGAAGGATCCTCTCCGTGAGTTTCTCGTGCGCGGAGAATATCTTTGGCACAGTGCGTCGCTGCTGTTTTGGAAAGAGCATAATGTTGAGTAAGATTATTTGCCAAAGTTGGCGTTTGATCTTTATGCGATTCGAATTCTTCTCTGGCCAAGTGTGCAATATTTAATGGAAGCTTAGAGCCCTTTTGTTGGGCTTCCAGGTAAAGGCGCCCTTCAATGGAGGCCAGGCGCTCTGCAATCATATGGGCAAGCAGACCTTCGTTCTTTTTGAAGCTATTGTTTCGTGTCCATTGCTCAATGAGCGCTTGTCGAGTTTCAGGAATTCGTTTGAGTTCATACTTGGCCCTGAGGGAGAGATGACGGATCTCTTCTTGAGTGGGATTTATTCCTTTTTCCCTATAGCTATGCATGAGGAAGGTAGCTGTCCGTTCCGCTTGTAAGGGAAAGCGTTCTTTGCGATTTTCCGTAAGAAGGTCTCCCTCTTTCTCCAATTCTCGGTAAAGTCGTCGCTCACAAAGGTCTCTAATTTCCTGAAAGCTTTTGTTTTGTATGATAACGACAGAGGAGGAAAGAGTGACTTCTTCTTTCTTCTGTTGAGATCGTTCAAACTTATAAAAATCTTCGTTTTTATGGAAGGTGTCTTTGACTTTGGTGACAAGGGTTTCAACACCCTGCTTTACCTTGGTGCTCAGAGATTTCTCTGTTTGTTTGCGTTCAATGTCCTTTTCTGTATCAAAGGCAAGACTGGTTCCTTTTCCTGCTGATCGTCCCATTTGGTAGATAAGAGCTGATTCTGTTGGCGTTTCATCTTTAGAGACATAAAGAGACAAGGTTGTTGTCTGCCGAGTTAAGGCCACATAGTTTGTAGATTGGTTTGTGGTTTTTCCGTGCAATACATACACGTGATCCAAGGTTGATCCTTGAGCCTTATAGACAGTTGCGGCGTATCCGTGGCGGAGACCATCGTAGCGTGTAGGGTCGACTTCTTTTGTCTCCTTATTATCCATCTTAAGGGTAAAGATCTTGGTTTCTGGATTGATGTGTTCAATGACGCCAAAGCTTCCGTTCTCTAAGCCTTGAGCTTTGTCGGTTTTCGTGAGTTGAACCCGATCTCCTTCAGCAAAGTTCACCTTGCCACGCTGAGTCATGCAGGTAATCTCTAACTCTCCCAACTTTCCTTTGGCTCTCAGGCTCTCTCGTGCTCCTGCATTGAGGGCGTCCACATCCACGTTTCGTTGCGCTAAGATTTGCCGTGTTCCTCCTTCCCTGCTGCCTTTTGCCCATTCCTTTAAAAGCGCTATCAGCGCCTCTTCTTTGGTGGATTGCCAGGAAATACAATTGTTGTCTTGAAGAAGAGAAACCGCACTTTTGATGTCTCCTTTGGAGAGATCCTCAGAGACAGTCTTTTGCCAGTTAATTGTTTGGCGACGGACCTCTTGAAGTTCAGCAGCTCCATAGCGCTCTGCTAACATCCCAAAAGCTCCTGGCCTTTCCACAGAGCTAAGCTGGCGATCATCCCCGACGAGGATAAGCTTAGCCCCCTTCTTTTTGATCGCATTAAATAGCTCCACAGAAAGAGAACTTCCCATCATGCCTGCTTCCTCTACCACCACAAGGGTATTGGAATCTAATCGATCCCGGTTGTTTTTAAAGGCAAACAAAAAACTATGGCAGGTCTTGGCCTCTTGAAATCCGCTTTCCTTTAAAGCCGTGGCTACTTTGTGAGTGGGTGCAAGCCCCAGAACACGAAAGCCTGCTTCTTCATGGGCTCTCCGAATAGCGTCCACAACATAGCTTTTCCCCACGCCTGCTCGGCCTTGAATAATCGCAAGGTTTTTGTTTGACGTAACACAGAGATCATAAGCGTCTTTCTGCTCATTGCTTAAGGGTTTTTTAGACAGTCCTGCTTTGATGGAGCGTGGAGAAAGAGCAGACCGCGTCTTATGGGAAATGCCATCCGCAAAACGAAGCAGCTTTTCTTCTTCAGCCCGAACCTCTTGAGTGGTAAAAAATGAAGTCTGAGTTCCTGTTGCCTTGTCATAGAGAGGGAGAACTCTCAAGCTGCCCAAGACGTCTTCCCTAAGCCCTTCTCGGGCGCCTTCGGGGACGTGTTTTTTTAAGAAAAGATCGAGATCTCGCTCGGTAAAGACAGCCGTATGACGTGTCAACGCCTCAAGAACGGCCTCGGGATGGTGAGCCAACGTCTCATTGGCCTTTCGAAGTTCTTGAGAGCGAGCAATGGCTTGATTCATATGATGGCGCATGCGCACCGGACCTAAATGCTCTTGAGCCAGAATCCCAATGTGATCCACTTGGATGTCATAGCCCTTTTCTTCAAAGTACGTATTCTGGACATCTCGCCAGATCTCTCCCCAAAGATCCGCCTCCATAACCATTTTACTGCGAACTACGGGGTCTAGGTCTCGTGCCTTCAGAGAAGAAAAAGTTTGTCCATCTTCTGAAAATCGCCGGGTTGTAACCAACAGATGGGCATGCCAGTTTTTTTCCTCTGCATCAGGCTCGTGAAGATCAACCTGAACAGCCACCCCCTTATCCACAAAATTGGCTTGTGCAAATCGCCGACTCAGCTCAACTCGATCTTCAAAAGTAATCTGCTTATCATCAGGCAAGGCAACAACCAATTCCTTGGCGACTTGACTATTCTTGCGTAACTCACATTTTTCTGCCTCATTCCATAACACAGAGCTGCTTCTAAATTTAGCATCTGCTCCAAGGGGCAACAGAATCTCATGGTGAACATTGCCGCCCCTTTCCTTAAAGGAGAATAGCTCGCCAGTTCGCTCACACTTGACAACCTCTCTCTGATTATAGGCAGCTTTTCGGCACGCATTTCCTCCTGTGCTTCTGGATACATATTCACAGCGAGCAAACTGAATGGCCATGGGCTTTAATGTCTTCTTTCAAAATGAAATTCTTTAATTTTAAGCCGCAATGGGACCCCATTGCATATTGCGTATGGGACAATTCTGACGAATCCATCCCCTAACGCTGTACGCGAATTTTTACGGATATTATTTTATACGCATTGTTGTTTTTGTACACAAGTTGTAATTTCCGCAGGTTCGTGTATGATCATCTCGTCCCTTAACAGCTTTTCCGTTGGAGTAGCGCATGACACAAACAAATCTTCTCGAGAAACGCAAAAAATCAATTGAGCAACGCAAAAATCGCCTCAAACAATTGGAGAATTCTGTGAATATGCTAGCGCGCAAAAAAAGAACCCGCCACCTCATCGAAATCGGAGGACTTGTTGCAAAGGCTCAGATCGATGACTGGAATTCCAAC
Organism: Alphaproteobacteria bacterium; assembly: GCA_947457015.1. Taxonomy (GTDB): domain Bacteria; phylum Pseudomonadota; class Alphaproteobacteria; order UBA9655; family UBA9655; genus UBA9655. Next base: position 14,282 of record CANGTV010000035.1, read on the forward strand.
ATTCTTTTCGGAGCTCTTCTCTCCCTCAAGCAACAAGAATCTGACAAAAGTAAAATGGATGCCTGGACTCATGCAGGCGGCGCAGTCTTTGCATCAGAGAAAAATCCCAAAACGGCTGTCATTGTAAAATTTACCTCACAACCAGAAGAAAGCATCAGGATGTCTCTAAAATCTCTCGGACTTAAATGGAATTCTCTTCGCAAAGAGTGGGAGGGGTATGTGGTTCTTCAGGAACTCAAAACTTTTTTAAGAGATCATAAAGCAGAGATTAAGGAGATGCGCGACTCTCATCTCCTTCAGCTAGAAGAGAATTTGCGTTGATGAAGACCTTATGCACTAATATTACGCTAGAACTGCGCTGATTCTATTGTACAATATTGTTCTAATAGTTAGAGCAGGCGAAATTTAAATAGACTCTTACCAGAACAGAGGCATTTTTACGGAAAGGATCTAACTTTTCCCATTGAAGCCACAAATAGTGATATAAGACATAGGCTCGCTCGCTTCCATCGTAGATCAAAGGTTTCTTCTCGAAGTCCTGAGATGGTTGAAGCTTCTCTCCTTCTTTTTCACCACCTACAGTCCCAAGATATCCTTGATTCTCTCTTAAATCACTTCCTGTCATTCTTTAGTTAAGTGTCTTACCAGAAGGGCTTATCCAAATAAAAATAAGCGACAAATTTAATTAAATTAAACTTAAAAAAATTATAGTTTCCCATAAAATTAAAGAATCACTGCGAAGGAGAAAAGTACATGAAAAAACAACAAAAAAACAAATCTTTTAAAGAATATTTTGAGGGTGGGGCGGAAAAAAATAGCCTTTATGGAACATCTTTACATGCTTCTCCCTATTTTTTTCATGTTATATGGTCGGAACTTGAGGACTCGTGGTGCGTGAAAGAGACGCATAGGTCTACATATTCAGTTCACTCTTCTAAAGAAAAAGCAATCCAAGAAGCCAAAAATCTTTCTAATTGTAGAGAAAATGGAATCGTAATTTTTCGTCACGAAAATGGTCTTTTAGAAATTATAGAAAGG
>CANGTV010000036.1 GCA_947457015.1 Alphaproteobacteria bacterium
GCGCGCCCTTGGTGTTGAGGAAGAAATGGCACACACAAGCTTGCGTCTTGGGTTTGGCCGTTTTACGACAGAAGAAGAGATTGATACGGCAGCACAGAAAATTATCAAAGAAGTAAAACGTCTCCGCGATATGAGCCCTCTCTGGGAAATGGCGCGTGAAGGTATCAATTTAAAATCAATTAAGTGGGCCGCACATTAAGGTAAGGAGAAAACGATGGCATATTCAACAGAAGTAATCGATCATTACGAAAATCCCCGAAACGTGGGGACACTTGATTCAAAAGATGACTTTGTGGGCACGGGCCTTGTGGGGGCACCGGCGTGTGGAGATGTCATGAAACTTCAAATTAAAGTCAATGCACACGGCGTCATTGAAGATGCTAAATTTAAAACCTTTGGCTGTGGATCTGCCATTGCTTCCAGTTCCCTTGTGACAGAATGGATTAAAGGAAAAACCATAGACGAAGCGGGTTCCATTAAAAATACAACAATTGCGCAGCATTTAGCTCTACCCCCTGTGAAAATTCACTGTTCTATGTTGGCGGAAGACGCCATTCGAGCAGCAATTCAAGATTATAAGGAAAAGCAAAAGGCAGCGTAACCATGAGTACCCCTATGTTAACATTAACCGAAACAGCAGTTAAGCGTGTTCAAGCTCTCTTAGAAAGCCGAGGAAAGCCTTCCTATGGCATTCGCATTGGCATACGTTCTAAGGGCTGCTCTGGTCTTTCCTATACCCTTGAATTTGCGGACGTGGCGGGCCCCTATGATGAGACGGTCGATGCCTTTGGCGTGAAGGTTTTGATTGACCCAAAAGCCGTGATGTTTATTTTGGGATCCCAAATGGATTACAAGGAAGACAAGCTGTCTTCTGGGTTTATCTTTACAAATCCTAATGAAAAGGGCCGGTGTGGATGTGGGGAATCCTTTCATGTTTGACCCCTTCACTCTTTTTGGTCTTAAGAAGCAATACGATTTAGACATGGAGCTGCTTGAAGAAGCTTACTTTGCAGCTCAAAAAAAGACCCATCCTGACCAATTTTCAAAATCTTCTTCGGAAGAAAAAGCAGAGGCTTCAAAACGTTCTGCGGATATAAATCGCGCTTATTTAATCCTTAAGGATCCCCTTAAACGAGCAGAGTTTTTATTGAGAGAGACGAACAAGGACCTTTTCTCACATGATCCCCTTTTCTTGGAGGAGGTTATGCAGTGGAAAGAACAAGCCGCCGCTAAAGAAGATATACGAGACGATCTTCTCAGCACTCAAAAAACACTTTTTAATACTTTGGAGACATCTTTTAAGCAAAAAGAATATGAAGAGGCGGAACGCGCTCTTTACCAATTGACCTATGTGCACAAATTTTTGAAAGAGATATGGTGACATGCTCCTTCAACTCACAGAACCTGGGCAAACATCTAATCCTCACACACCTTCTCAAGGCGTTGTCGTGGGAATTGACTTGGGTACGACTCATTCAGTTGTAGCGGTTGTTCAAGAGGGGAAACCTCACGTCCTAAGCTTTGAACAGGACAGTTCCCTTATCCCATCCATTTTAACGATCGATAATGATGAGTTTAAAGTTGGCGTAGATTTAGGCCATACGTTAAGTTCAACAAAGCGCTTTATGGGACAGGGGAGCCACCCCCTCCAGATTGGCGATCAAACACTTACCCCCGTTGAAGTTGCGAGTAAAATTCTTGTCCATTTGCGTCATCTCATTGAACAAACAAGTCCGCTTGAAGCCGCCGTCATCACCGTCCCCGCTTACTTTGATGAAGCGGCTCGGGTGGCCACAAAACAAGCCGCAGCCCTTGCTGGGATTAAAGTTTTGAGACTCATTAACGAACCCACAGCTGCAGCCTTAGCTTATGGCCTTGAGAGAGGGGTTGAGGGGATTTATGCCATTTATGACTTTGGTGGCGGCACCTTTGATTTATCCCTCCTAAAGCTTGAAAAAGGTGTTTTTCAAGTTCTTGCAACAGGCGGAGATCTCACTCTAGGGGGAGATGATCTTGATCAGGCCTTGGCGTCTCAGAAAAGTCTCACTCCCAAAGAAGCTCGCTTTGTTAAGGAAAAACTTACAGAAAATGAGGAATACAAGGGGGTCCATCGGAGAGAACTCGAGGACTTGGCGCTTCCTTTCATAAAAAAAACGCTGCATATCACCCAAGATGTTCTAAAAGAAGCAGGCATTTCTCCAGAAAATATACAAGGAGTGGTTCTGGTAGGAGGCATGACACGTATGCCTCTGGTGCGTCACCAGGTGGAGGCTTTGTTCAAGAAACCACCTGTATGCGATCTTAATCCCGATGAAGCTGTTGCCTTAGGGGCAGCTCTTTCTGCTCATGGACTAACCCATGGATCGGATACACTTCTTTTAGATGTAACACCCCTTTCTTTGGGTCTTGAAACCATGGGAGGCCTTGTTGAGAAAATCATTCCCAGGAATACACCCCTTCCGGCTTTGGCCTCCCAAGACTTTACAACGCATGTGGATGGGCAGGGAGGGATGGTCATTCACGTCCTTCAAGGAGAGCGAGAATTTGTCTCTGATTGTCGTTCTTTAGCGCGTTTTGAGCTTCACGGCTTGCCCCCGCTCCCTGCAGGTGCTGCCAGAATACGTATTGATTTTGCGGTAGACGTAGAGGGGCTCTTAACCGTAACAGCTTTCGAACAAACAACAGGCCTTTTCCAACATGTGGAGGTGCAACCTAGCTCAGGCCTTGATGAAGACACCCTTGCCCGCATGATTTTAGAAAGCCAAAGGCACGGAAAAGATGATATCCAAAGGAGACTTGACGCAGAAAGAGATTTAAAAAAGAAGAGTTACACCCCATGGTGAAAACTTCCTCCACCTTAACATCGGTGATGTTGATGTGCTTAGGAAGTGCTTTGATTGGTTCTTCTGCTGTTTTTGTTCGCCTTTCAGATCTAGGTCCCCTGACAACGGGTTTTTACCGGATGTTATTTGCTCTTCCCCTTCTGATGGTATGGATGAGGTGGGAAAAAAAAGAACATTCGCACTCTCCTCCCAATAGGATTTTCCTGAGTGATGTTTGGGGATTAATAATAGCAGGAATTTTCTTTGCCGTTGATCTTGCTCTTTGGAATTGGTCTATTGACTATACAACAATTGTTAACTCCACCCTTTTAAACAATACGGCTGCTCTTTATGTGCCTTTGCTCGTGTGGCTCCTTTTTAAAGAGAAACCCTCTCGTAGAATCATCATTGCTGCCTTCATAGGCTTTTTAGGATGTGCCTTTCTTGTTGGGGAGAGTTTTTCGATTAGCTTTAAGTCACTTTTAGGGGATATGGTGGCGCTTCTTTCTGGACTTATGGTCGCTCTTTATCTTATCTCTCTTAAACATATTCGCGATCGTGTTTTAACAGGGTTTCTCATGTTTTGGACGGGGGGATGTGCGACCCTCTTTTTAGCCTTGTTTTCTTATGTTGCTGGAGAAGCGTTCTGGCCCTTAACTTTGCGTGATTTTATGAATATACTTGGGCAAGCTGTTTTAGTGCATACCTTAGGACAGGGCCTTATCGCTTACTCTTTAGGGAAGATTCCTGCCTCTTACGCGGCTGTAATTTTATTTTTAGCCCCCGTTACAGGGGCTCTCTTGGGATGGGTTTTTTATGCTGAGAGCTTAAGCATAGCAAAGCTATTTGGCATGGCTTTAGTGATGGTCAGCGTCGTGGCCGTTAGGAAAAAAGGGAGTTAATCCTGGGAAAGAGGCGCCTTTATTTCTCAAATCCCAACTTTAACATTCTGAATTCCATCAAAATAATGAGAGTTCAGACTCTTTTTGGGATCTTTTTCTCAATTTAAATTATAAGAATTTCTTAAAATTTCATTATTTATCGAACGGAAGCATTAATAATGTCCCAAAATTCATCGACCTTTAAACTAGCGCCTCCCACAAGAAGGCCGTCCAGATGAGGAAGGCTTAAAAAAGCTGGAGCGTTACGACCTGTGACTGATCCCCCATAAAGGATGGGAACAAGAGCTCCCCCGGTAGTATGTGTGGAAAGTTCATGTTTTATAAATCCCATGGTTTCTTCAACTTCTGCGCGAGTAGGGGTAAGTCCTGTTCCAATGGCCCACAAGGGTTCATAGGCAATGAGAAAATCTTGAGGCATGACATCTGAAGGCAGGGCAGCGAGAAGTTGCTTTGAAATAGTATCAAAGGTTTTCCCTTGCGCACGCTCTTCTGCACTTTCACCAAGACATAAAACGGGGCGAAGACCTTCTTTAATGGCGGCTTCAAGCTTTCTGCGAATAAGCTCATTGGTTTCGTGATGATGCTGGCGTCGTTCGCTATGACCAACAAGGACGTACTGGCACCCGATATCCTTAAGTTGAAACGCACCAACATCTCCCGTAAAGGATCCCTTGTTTTCAGGATGACAATCTTGAGCCCCCACCTCAAGGGGAGAATCCTTAAGAATCTCAGCGACAGCCATGAGATAGGGATGTGAGGGACACAAAACAATATGAGGGAGGGGACGATTGGCTTCAGAGACACGTTTTACAAAAGTAGTTGCCAGTTGTTTGGCGTCTGTTTTTGTACCATTCATTTTCCAATTCCCAATGATGTATTGTCGCATAGTATTCTCCGCTTTGTTGTGGTAATGTATTTTTGCTCAGATGAAGGTGTGTGTCCATCCTACAATGAATTGCATAAGACTCTGTTCATTTGTCAAATTTCTTTGTATAATGTGGCAAAAATAAAAGGTTAAGAAAAGATGGTAGGGCCATCAGCACAAGATATTCATCCACAAGAAAGCTACGTGCCTCCTGCTGCTGTTGGGCCAGCGCGTTGCCCACAACAGCCTTATCAACAGAGTGGTTATACACAACCACAGCCATACCCGCCTCCTCAAGGTATGGGTGCTCCAGGAGATTCCAAAAAGAATAAAGCGATCGTTAGCATAGGCAATTTTTCTCTCTTCGCTATAATTTTGAGCTTAATCTTTTTTGGAACATTTACGTTTTTAGGGGGATTTTTATTAGGAATGTGGCTTGAAAGCCCCACACTTCCTACCGTCATCGTTAATCAAGATGAAACATCACTTTCTCTTGCGCCTCCTTCACAACCGCAAGAAAAAGTTGTAAAGACCACAAAAAATACAGAACAGAGCAGCAAAATAGCGGATCTTTTGGGAGACACGGTTGGTGAATCCGTCTCAGACATTCAAGCTCCTGACATGCCCGATTTTTTAACGCCTCTCGTTACAGAAGCTCAAGATGCAGCAGCCAAGCAGGCTGCGAGCAAAACACAGCAAGCTGTGGATCAAGGGCAACAGGTTGTGCAACCTTCTTCTCACTCTCCATCTTCTGTGCAACCTCAGGCGCCGGCATCACCCCAATCATCCGCGTCTCCCCAACGTCATGGTCTTTTAGCAACACAAATGCTTCAAGAAGTGTCAGCAACTTCTTCACCCTCATCTCCTTCGACGCGGCCATTCTCTCAAGGAGAAGGACCATATTCAGTCCAGCTTGGCGTTTATGCAGCTAAAGAAAATGCGGAGGCCCTTAAAAATAACTTACAAGCCTTAAATTACAGCACCTATATAACCGCAGGAAAATCTTCTGATGGAAATACTTTGTATTATGTTCACAGCGGATCTTACAAAAATTATGCGACGGCAGCATCAGCTGCCTCGCAATTCACTTCTCGAAATATTCCTGGGGCAATTGTTATAAAAATATCTAAGAATGGTAATGATGCGTCATGAAGCGAAAAATAAAATTTTCTAAACATTTTATAGTGATTTCTGCGATATTTCTTGCTGCATGTAGCTCCAGCTCCACGCCTAAACCATCGCTCACTATGCACTCAGTCTGTCTCTATACTCAGCCTGACACAAACCAAAACTCAGCCCTCGCCGTTGATCTTGTCATTGTCTATGGTTCAGAACTCATGGCCATCTTCAATCAGATGTCGGCTAAAACTTACTTTGCTGCATCAAAGCAACTCCTCTTAGATAATCCGACTCTTTTAGATATTTGGCATTGGGAATTTATCCCAGGCCAAAGAGTTATCGGGTTTCAACCTCCTCAAGACAAAGGAGATGCCTATGGAGCGTATATATTTGCTAATTACCATACACCCGGTGACCATCGGCTGCGCGTCGGGCCAGATGGCATTGTAAATATCCTTTTTATGAAAGATGGCCTTAAAAATCTCTCTCAAGGCGCCAATGACTTACACATGGGAACCACCATGACAAACCCGCCCTGTTGGGGGAATTCTTTAGACGCAAACTTAAAACAAGGTCCGGCAGTCACTCCAGGTCTAGCACAAGGAATCATTCCGCCTTGCAACAAACAACCTGTCTCTCAGCCCTGTCAGGCCCCTTGCAAGCAAGCCACCCCTCAACTTATTCAGACTCCTTGCAAAACTGTCGGGAATCCTACAGGAAAAGGGCCTCTTCCCATTGTAGCTCAACCTCTTCCACCCCTTAAAAAGAGATCATCCTATAAACCTGTCCCCTGTAACTCTAAGCGCAATAAGGTGAATTAATGGCTCAGCTAAATACAAATCCGATTCAATGGTATGAAGGAATGCTCCTTATGCCTCAACATTTTCAACAAGCGGATATACGCATGGAAAGTATGATGACGTATTACATGTCACACACTTTTTCCTTTTTTTGGGGAGTCGTTCACCTAAAAGTTAATGAGTCTCTTTTAACCGCAGGCACTTTTCGCCCCATTGAACTTGAAGTGATCATGCCAGATGGTCTTTTGGTGACAAGTCTTCCTCAAACAGATTCTCCCCTTCAGGTCAATCTTTTGCCTTTCCGGGAAAAAGTGGAGGCAACCCCTCATTTTATTTATCTGTGCGTCCCCATCAGGCGGGGAGACGGGACAGATGTTTCAGGAGATTTGCCACGATACCATTCCATTGTGAATGCCAACGTTGCAGATATCAACACTGGAGAGCAGGCTGTTGATATTCCGCGTCTCATTCCTAACCTTTCTCTTCAAGTTGGCGTGGAGCCCCCAGCACATTATGTCTCTCTTCCCTTAGCTCAAGTAATGTGCGATGCAAAAAGCTTTTCGTTAGGAGACTATATTCCTCCTCAAATACAAGTGGATTTGCTCTCTGATTTAGGGCAGATGTGCAGTCAGCTTGTTCAGCAGTTACGCGAAAAATTGGCATATCTTCAACAAAAGGTCCAATCTGTTGGGGGCCGTGTTACGAAAGATCCCCTTTTCGAAGAAATGGAACAAACACGCTTGAAGCTTATCGTAGGCCTTTTGCCTTTTGAAACAGTTCTCTCCACGGGTAAAGCTCATCCTTTTGATATTTATCAAGCCTTGTGCACACTTGCTGCGCAGATCTCTGGAATTAAGTATGGCGAAATTCCTCCTCGTTTTAAGGGATATGATCATTTGGATCTTAGAAAAAGCTTCTCTCAAGTCATAGAGTACGTGGGGAAAGTTCTTGCTGAGATCGAAGAAAGTTACTCGGCCATCCCCTTTGCCTTAAATGACCGCCTCTTTACTCTTCAGCTTCAGTCCTCTTGGATCAAAGATCGTTTTGTTCTAGGAGCAAGGGTACAGCCCGGAATGACGGAAGATGTTCTTTTAGATTGGATAAATAACTGCGTTATCGTTACAGATAAATACATTACGCTCGCTAAGGACAACCGTGTTTTAGGGGCTCCCAGAAAGATCGTTGCGGAGATCCCTGAAATGAACCTCGTTCCAACAAAAGGGATTCAGCTGTTTGTTGTTGAAGTCGACACCCGATATATTGACCCGAGAGGAATTTTGTGTCTTTTTAATGTGTCAGATGATGATTTAACTCGCCCCGCAGAGGTGGTGCTTTACAATGCAAACCCTCAAAGTTTGACTAGCTAGCGTTAACCAAATTTTAATAAATAATTTGTATAAAATTTGATAGGTTTTTTAAGAATACAACCTCCCCCTTAAGGGGAGAGTCAGGGAGAACATAGGGTTCGTGGCACAGGTTGATAAAAAAAATAGCTCTCAATCCTTTATTGTTGAGTGCTTTGACGAATTTTATAAGCAGATTTTAAAGCATAAGCAATTTGTGTTTTCAAAACCTTGGGAGAAAGAAAAAGATAAGGAAAAGTCGTCCCCTAATGCAACGGCTGAGTATATTCTTTCAAATTTACAGACTTTTCTTGAAGAGCAAGCACTTTCAGTTTCTTTCGGGGGTGATGGTTTTGCTGAAAACTATTATACAGAAGCGCAGTTTGTCATGGTTGCTCTGGCCGATGAGGTTTTCTTAAATTTAGAGTGGCCAGGAAAAACTTATTGGGAATCTAATTTGCTAGAACAACGTCTTTATAATACGCATAGTGCAGGCCAAACTTTTTTTGACAAACTAGACCTTTTACTTAAAAAGCAAGATCCTGCTCGGACAGATTTAGCCATCCTTTATCTCAATGCCTTGGCCTTAGGCTTTCAAGGAAAATTTCGACACTTTAATGATGAAAATGTACTTGCTTCCTATCGCAAAAGACTTTTTACGTTCATTAATCGAAGAGAACCCTATTTGTTTCGGCAAAAGATTCATCTTTTTGGGGATGCTTATGCGCATACTTTAGAAGGGAGTGGAACAAAAGAACTCCCCAATATGCGTAATTGGTACTTCGTATTTTTGGGCATTTGTTTTGTATATTTGGTAGCCTCTTATATCGTTTGGTATAACGCTACGTCCGATATAACAAAGATTGTGAACCATATTATTACTTACAACAGTATAGATGGATAGGATAAAAATATGACCAGCGAATCCATTCCTCGATTAGCATATTTTTTCCCTTGGAGTCTTGTGATTGCTCTTTTGGTGGCGGTTGTTTTTGCGATTATTGGGATTTTAATCTATAAAAGCGCCACAACAAGAGATGATGAAGAAGACCATTCTGAAAAAAAACCTCATCCTTTCTGGGAAAAATCAACAACATTTCTTGCCAGGTTTGGCTTTTTTGCTGCAGATCCCTTAAGCAAATCTTTTTCGTACGCCTTAAAAATGATGCGTAATTTTATTGGAGGAACTCAATCTCAGTATCAATTGCCATGGATCCTGATGCTTGGGGCAAGCAACTCTGGAAAAAGTGTTCTTCTCAAGAATTTAGGTCTAGATAAGCCTCTTGATCAACCTCACTTTGAAGAGGAAAGGGGAGAAGAGGCCCTTTGTGATTGGTATTTTTATGATCATGGCATTGTTTTAGACTTAGATGGCAAACTTGTCTTAGACGCATCTCGTCCCATTTCTGATGAATCAAAATGGAAACTTTTCTTAAATCTTTTGGGATATTATCGCCCAAAACGGCCACTAGATGGCATTGTTGTAACGATTCCTGTCTCAGAACTGATTGGAAAAACAGCCCTCTCTCATGATGATATTCTCATTCGTGCTGACTATCTCTATAACAAACTATGGCAAACACAACGCCTTACAGAACTCCGAGTCCCCATTTATGTCGTTGTCACAAAATGTGATCTTGTTCCAGGATTTAAAAGCTTTTGTAAGACCATCCCCACGCATAACAAATCTGACATTTTTGGGTGGTCCAACGATAAACCCGTTGACTCGATTTATACAACTGACTGGATAGATGAGGCTTTTTCTTCTATTAATGACTCTCTTTATCGTGTTCAGGAAGAAGTTTATGCGGATGGAAAAACCACTGATAATCGCGACGGTGTGTTTTTGTTTCCGTTGGCCTTCAATCAATTAAAAGCTGAACTCAGAACTTACACAGATCATCTTTTTAAGCCGTCTAGTTATCATGAATCCTTCTTTTTGAGAGGGGTTTATTTTGTTGGAGATAGCCACCTTGATGAACCCGAGCTCCCGCCTTCTTCCTCTTTAGAAATGCCCTGGCACTTTCAACAAAAAGAGAAAAATGAAACCCGTAATCTTTATTTTGCTAACGATCTCTTTGAAGACAAAATCTTTCGAGAGGTGGGGCTGGCCCGTCCCGTTTCTCGGCTTCTATTAGGGAATACAACAACAATTCGCTTTGCGAAAATACTTGTTATTGCGGCAGCAATTATAGGAACGCTTGGTTTGCTACGTGCTAACGAAAGACTTCAAAATGCAAAAATGAATCTTATGTCTATTATGCCTCAAATCGACGTCACTTTGGCAAAAATTCGAGACCAAACAGAAGGAACAGACATAGGTCGACTCTATTTTGATCAACAAGCGCAATCGCTTCTCGATGGAATGACCCAAATTAATGTCAATACCCTCCTGTCTCTTTTCGTACCTCCTTCTTGGTTTAGCCGTTTGGATGAGAAGATCCGTGACGTGATGGTTCTGGTCTATGACAAAGTGATTTTGCGCTCTATGAGCTCCCAATTAAACTATAAAGCTCAGCAACTCGTCTCTTTAAACACCCCTGTTCCTGTGACAACGCCTCCAGGAACTGGCCTTGATCCTCTAGAAACAACAGAATTTTATCGCTTAAGAAATTACGTTATTAGCCTTCAAGCGCTCGAATTGGCCGCGCGTAAATTTAATTTGCTTGGACAAACTTCAAGTTTGCAGGATGTAGCTGACATCATAAAATATTTATTTAATTATAAGATGCCAGAAGATTTTTTTGAGAATGATTATTATTATCTTTACGCCTTAAAAAACACCAACGTAAAAATGTTTGATTTTGATAACTATCAAAGTGATGCCTCTACTAAATTAAACAAGCTCTTTGATAGCTTCCAACTTGCAAGTTTTAACCCTGATCAAATGATCCCTGGATTATCGCAACTCGCAACAACGCTGTATGAGTTTTCAGGAGCCCGCAACTATACAGCTTACGATACAAACATGTTGCGTGAAATTTTTAATAGCCTTCAAACAACAATTAACTCCATTTTAAACCCTGAACTCCAATGGATTGATGTAGACCAGTTTGATCCAGGAGCTCAATATGAGTATGTTATAAAGCTGATTCTTAATTCTAGCTTTTTTACAAAAACAATGGCTTCAGACTTAACGACGAATATTGATCAAGACTTCAAGAATTTTCGTCGACGTCTCGCTGAGTATGTCTCGCCTCTTTTTGAGGGGCAGCACCTTTTTGCTTTAGAAAATGGCTTAGCTATTTCAGAACCTTCCCAGGGAGCTGTCCTGCTTGAACATAACTTAAGGGATTTCTTCAAGGAAGACTTTATGGACCCCACAACAAATAAGACTATTATAACGGCCATTCCTATTGGCTCTGTTTTATTATGGGATACTCTGCGTCTTCAAGATGCCGTGAGTTTAATAAGCTCCTATAATGACTTTATGAATTCGCGTCTTTTAAATATGCCAAGATCGCTACAACCCCTTCTTCAGAAAGTAGCGCGTGAAAGTCTTACGCAAAACCTTATAGAATATATTGCAAATGCGGAAGTTTTCAGCACTCAAAACATGAACGGGAGTGCGTTCTCGCCAGAAGATGCTCTTCTTTCGCAGGTGCAAAACTATCGCGCTTCAGCTCCTTATCTTGAACAAATTTTATTTGCCTTGAAAGCAAATAATGCCAATTCAGCCTTCAGCACACTCAAAAGCCTTCTTACGGCTCAGGCTTATACTCCTTTGAAAACTCTAGATAGTATTTTAATGGAAGAGTCCCCTTACGCTATAAAAATGAATTCCTTTGAGTGGTGGAATGGAAAAAACATGGCCGCTCTTGAGGCGTTCGGCGTTTCTAATCTTACTGAGCTCAAAAACTACTTACAGCTGCAACGGGAACGTATTAATTACCTAGCGCTTGAGTTTGCCGAACCGCTCGTGGCATTCCTTGATCAAATCAACAAGGACGGAATGCCTAGTAATTTACCCATTCTTACAAAGTGGGAGGGGATCATTCAGGAACTGAATGACTATGAGCGTAAAGCCCCTGGAAATGGGCTTGTAGAGCTTGAAGATTTTATCATGGGTCCTCTCAATGAAGTCACCTTAGCAACATGCGCTAAATATGCGAGCACAGTTAATATGATTTCAGCGAAGACTGACTTTTTCATCAGCATTTTGGTGAATATCCAAGAAAAACTCCATAAGCAATGTGTTGCTCTTTCAGGATATGTATCTATTGATAACTATACGCAAGTCTCACAATTCTTTAATGCTAATTTGGCTGGCAAGTTTCCCTTTGTCAAAAAAACAGATTGCAGTGCTCCTGATGCAGATCCAGAAGACATTCGCACTTTCTTTGAAATGATGGATACTCAATCAGCCAATATCAAGTCTATGTTACAACAAGCCACTAACTTAGGTCCTGCTGGCAAGCGCGCAATCACTTTTATTGAGCAAATGGAACAACTGCGTGAATTCTTTGGAGGATTTTTGGCTCCCAATTGCGCCTTGCCTGCTCCTGCTTTCACCTTTGATGTAACCTTTAGAACAAATAGAGATAGAGAATGTCGCGCAAATGAAATTCTTGATTGGGCTATTACCTCTCAAAATACAACCATCTCTATGAACTCTGATTCTCATAAGGGATATTGGACCGCGGGAGACCCCTTAAAAGTTACTTTCCGATGGGCAGCCAATAGTCCTTTGCAACCCATATCAGATTGTACAACTAATCTTGATGTTCAAGGGGTGATGGCAACCTATGGCTACGGGGGAACCTGGGCTCTTTTACGGCTTTTGCGCCAACATCAAGCAAACCTCTCGATCTTTAAAGACTTGCAAGATGACAATCCCATCACGCTGCAGTTTGATATTCCGTTAACAAATGTTGTCTCTAATCAAGACAAAAACTCGCCCGGCTGTCCCCTAAAAGCAACGGTATTCATGCGTCTTGCCCTCTCTCCTGTCTTAGCGCCTCAACAAGCGACTAAAACACCTGGAGCAGCAGCAGATGTCTCTATCACGCCACCTTGTGGAGGAAGCTCTTATGATTGTCCTTTGGGAACCGTCTCAACACAAACAGGCCAAGCAGGGGGAGGAGGGGTTCTAAAATTGCCTTATTTCCCTCCTCATGCCCCTCAGCTTAACAACTCAGGGAGTTGATCACGATGATAGGCACATCCTTAGCATTTGATCCGACTCGTCTCCTTCTTCCCATCCCCGGAGAAAACGCATGTGGCGAGTCACTTCGCTACACGGACGCTTATGATAAAATTAAAGAAGCACGTCGAGAAGATAACGAAGCCCTTCCCCAAGGGATTTGGAAAGCCGATCTTAAAAAAGCTGATTGGGAGCAAGTCAACCACCTGTGTCAAGAGGCCCTTAAGAATAGATCAAAAGACCTTCAGATTGCGATTTGGCTTATGGAGTCCCATCTTCGTCTTGAAGGACTCGGAGGATTAGCCCGTGGATTAGAGCTCATCTTAGGACTTACACGCATTTATTGGAATGAATTTTTTCCTCAAGATAGGGAAGGGGGGGGCGCCCTTCGTATTGCCCTTTATGACTGGATAAACCTGAGGTTAAGTGACGAAGTTCACTTTGTTGCCATAAGTTTACCACCAGATAAATCAACACCTTCCTATCGCTTGTTAGATTTTAATGAAGCCAATCGAGTTGACCTTCCTTCCAAAAAAAATCCGGGATCCGCAGCACCTTCATCGGCCGAAGGGAAATCCCCCCTTCTTAACAAGATTTCCTTAAGCATTAATCAAACGCCAACGGCTTACTATCGCTATACGGAAAAAACATGTGCGCAGTCCTTAAAACTTATGGAAGACCTGGAGGGAGAATTGCGTCTTCACTTAGGCGAAAATGCACCCACCTTTTACCGCTTAAAAGAGAAGGTCGATTCCGTTCAACGTTTTGCGCACCAAATTTTGGAAGCAAGAGGGGATCATCAGGAGAAAAAAAAGACGCATACTCTCGATCTTCCCGAATCACGCTCCCTTAAAAAATCCTTTGCGGGCCCTATTGAAACCCGCGAGCAAGCCTATGCTATTTTAGGAGAAGTTGCGACTTATCTGGAACGCATTGAACCCCATAGCCCGACGCCTTACCTTATTCATCGCGCAATTTCTTGGGGAGATATGAACCTTTCCCAAGTGTTTTCTAATGTGATCAATGAAGATGGCAACATCGCGCTCCTTTTGGATATTTTGAAGGTGAAGAAAGAGCAGCAGTAAGCTTAAAAGCATCTGAGTTTTGGATAAAGATCTCATTTTTTTATTTTACAAACAATATATTATGTCATTGCGAGGAGTGAAACGACGAAGCAACCCAGTATAAATAAAACATGTCCGAAGGACATGCAGCCTTTTTTATCCAGATAAAATCCAGCACTTCTCTAACAAACTACAAAAGATGCATTCCTACGGAATATGCTCTTTTTACTGGATTGCTTCGTCGTTTCACTCCTCGCAATGAC
>CANGTV010000037.1 GCA_947457015.1 Alphaproteobacteria bacterium
AAAGCGCATTGAAATGTTCTTCGGAAAAATAAAGGAAAATAAAAGACTGAGAATGAGATATGAGAAGCTAGACGAGACATTTCTCGGCTTCATTGCACTCGCAACGCTTAAAATCATTCTTATGGCAATAATTAGCTAACAGTGTCTAGTTCCTCAGCTACCACCCACCCCCCAAGACCTGGAAGTGGTCTTGAATGCGCTGTTGGTTGCCTTACCTCAGGGGAGCCCAGCTGAAAAAAATGTGAATCAGATCGTGAGGACCAATCCACAGTCTTTATACTCTTCCCTGATGAAATCGTATCCGGTAGCTGTTACCTCTCTATGTGGAACAACGCTAGGCCAGACTAACTGTTCAGCTGTGTGTGCTCCTCAAAATGTGGGACAAAAGGCACCGCTTCGAGCCAAAGTTCCTGCGCCAAAGGTAGCTCCTCAGAGCAAAGCTCCTGCGTCAAAGGCAGCGCCCACACAAAAATAAAAGGGGGGGCTACATAACAAAATCCCCCCTCCTGCGTGGTTGTTTGAGCTCAACCACACACACGTCTTTGATTGTTTCATTATGTGTTTTAAAAGATTCACTCGGCAAAATCAAATTTTTCGATTGGCCATTTGGGGAGTTAATAAATTTTTGCTTAAATTTTCTTGACTCTTCCTCTCTTTCCTTTCAAAATACTCCTTTAGGTTATTGAAAAAAATGGAGGAGGCCCTGATGAATCATATCGATTACACTTCTTATCTTGTGTCTCCTTGTTGGCGTTGGCGGAATTCGTATTCTTTACTTTTTTCCCATCACCCTTTGCCAACGAGAGATAACCATGACACATTTAAAAAATATTCAAAAAAATCTTAAAATCCTAAGCTTCTGTATCCCTTTTTTTTGTTCTTTTTCCGTATCGGCCCATAAGACTATTGGGATTACCCAAATTGTTGATCACCCGTCTTTAAATGCAATTCGGGAAGGGATTATAGAAGGGCTTGCCCATGAAGGATTTGTGGAGGGGAAGGATCTAACAATCATTTTTGAAAATGCTCAGGGAAACCCTACAACGGCAGCGCAAATCGCTCAAAAATTTGCGAGCCTGCCCCTTGATGCTGTTGTTCCTATCACAACGCCTTCAGCACAAGCCATTGTTCAGCAAATTAAGAAAACCCCGATTGTTTTTGCGGCTATCAGCGATCCTGTGGCGGCAAAGGTCGTTTCATCTCTAGAACACCCAAAAGGAAATGTGACGGGTGTTGCTGACATTCCCCCTCTTGAAGAACAGTTAAATTTTATTGAGACATGTATTCCAGGGATGAAAACCCTCGGGGTGGTTTATAATCCGGGAGAAGCCAATAATGTGGCGTTTCTTGAAAAACTTACAGCCTTAGCCCACAAAAAACATATCAAAATTATTACGGCCGCGGCTCCTAAATCTTCAGACGTTCAAGCGGCCGCCTATAGTCTTGTGGAGCGGGTCGATGCAATTTTTGTGGGGAATGATAATACGGTTGTCTCAGGGCTTGAACCTTTGGTGAAAGCGTCTTTGGACGCGGACAAACCTCTTTTTGTGAGTGACCCGGAATCTGTTGAAAGAGGAGCCTTAGCCGCCTACGCCTATGATCAGCGGCAATTGGGATATCAAGTGGGGCAAATGGTGGCGGCTGTTCTTAAAGGTAAGAAACCCATAGAAATGCCCGTAGAAACCCCAAAAGGTCTTAAACTATCCATTAATCCCCGCACGGCTGACAAATTAAAAGTTACGTGCACGATGGCCACACACTTGCAGGAGGAATAAAAGATGCGCATTCTTATAGGATTGTTCGTTGCTGGACTGATGACTTGGGGAAGAGACGCCTATGCTCAGACAGAGACAAAAGCGCATGTGGCTGTTGGGCAGATTGTTGAGCATCAAGCCCTGGATACCTTGCGAACAAGCTTAAAGGAAGGCCTTAAGCAAGAGGGGTTTGTTGAGGGAACAAACTTAACCTGGACCTATGAAAATGCTCAGGGCAATCCGACGACGGCTGTTCAAATTAGTCACAAACTGACAAGCCTTCAACCATCGGTCATTGTGACTCTTTCCACGCCGATGACCCAAGCTGTCGCTTCTGCAACGACTACAATTCCTATTGTTTTTGGGGCGGTCACAGACCCCGCAACGGCAAAGCTAACAGGACACAGCAATATAACGGGTCTGACAGATTTTGTTCCCCCCGAAAAGCAAGTGAGTCTTATAAAAGCCATTCTGCCGCAGGTGAAAGCCATTGGCGTTATTTTTAATTCAGGCGAGGCCAATTCTCAAAAGCAAGTTAAAGAAATCAAAACTCTTTGCGATCAAGAGGGCATAAAAGTTGTAGAGGCGACTGTTTCCAAAACAAGTGAGGTTGCAAGCGTGGTAAAAACCCTTATAGGACGAGTGGATGCCATTTTACTTCCCACAGATAATACGGTGATTTCAGCATTGGAATCTATTGTTAAAATTAGTGTTGATCATAAAACTCCTGTTTTTGGAAGCGATGTTGATATTGTGCGAAGAGGGGCTCTTGCGGCTTATGGCGTTGATTGGCACGAATCAGGTCTTATTCTGGCGAAAATGGTCGGCGGTCTTCTGAAGGGGCAACCCATCGACGCTATTCCTATTCAAAACCCGGATAAATTAGTTCTTTACATCAACCTAGACACTGCTAAAAAAATGGAGATCTCTATTCCAGAGGAGCTTCAGAAAAAAGCGGATAAGGTTTTGTAAAGAGTATTCTCTTTGTTCGTTATTTCTAGAAAGATCCGCGGATGTATCGATGATTAAACAAGGAGATAGGGAGAAGTTTTTAAGAAAACTCAACAACCCTCAGCTAGAATCTGAGAGTTGTTGAATTGTTTCTGTTTTTTTACGCGTTGAGAAATCTTTTAAGAACCAACAAGGTGTCTTTATTTACTGAATTGAAAACTCTCTGGACATAAGATTTCCTCCAATAGTAGCTGTATAGTTACAGCACTGTTTGGTTGCATCAAATGTACATGCGATGGAATTAACGGAGTTGGGTCCACCCAGGTTAGGTCCTCCTGTTGCATTTTGGGCTCTACCTTCGTTTGGACTTAACGTCAGAGTGTACACACCTATTTGAAAAGGTGTTTGGGCTGAACCAATTGGGATATTATTATAATCAGCCACTGTAATAGTTGGGGAGGGGATTGCAAAGAGCTGTGTGGAAGAAGCTAGAGCTAGAGTGTGGACTTATGATAACCTATGCACACAGCGATCCTTTGAAGGCTAAATCCTTCAAACAATAGCTCATAAATCTTTAGGCGATCGGCTTCACTTAAATGTTTGTATTTCCTTTTACCCATAACAACCTCCTGTTGCTTCAAATTAGTTTCCTAATTTTTTAACAGAATGTCGCTCCTCATTCCTGAATGTGCCGTTGAGCAAGCTTTGCATCAATTGCAACAAAAAGTTAAAGCGCGTAATAAAAATAAAGTCTCTCTCGTTAAAGAACTTTTGGCCACGCGCCGCAATGAGGTTGCGGGTGAATGACAAAGCGATTCTTGATGCGTCTGCCCTCTTAGCTCTTATCCAAACAGGCTAAGTACTGTTGTCCTACACCCTCTCGGAAAGCCAAATGGCTAAACGAGATGCGGCCTTAATAGCAGAAGACAGAATAGGATAAGCAGGACCCTGCTCAAGGGCGATATCCCGGTGCTCTCGCTCTTCCTGTTGACACGTATAGATAAGATCACTCAGCTCAGGACTATAGTCCCCTAAAAGGGTAAGCTGCTTTTCGTAATGTTGGTCAATCACCTCTTCCACGGCTGCGGTACACGCCATCGCTGCTTTTTCTCCTAAAAGCCCTGTAGTAACTCCAAGGGCGTACCCTGCGACATGCCATAGAGGTTGAAGAAGGGTCGGGCGAACACGGTGTTGTACGACCCACGTCTCAAAGCTTTTGAGATGGGCTGTTTCTTGTTCTTTCATATGTTCTAAGAGGGGGGCAGAGGGGCTGTTTTTTAAAATCGCCAGTTGCCCCTCATAAATTCGCTGAGCCCCATATTCCCCAGCCAAATTCACCCGTAGCATTGATTCAATTTGCTTTTTGGGAGAGGGATGGCCAGGAAGAGGGGTCATCTGTGCTTACACGCCCATTTCCAGCAAAGAAGAGCCAAGATGAGGCAAATGATTATATTATAAGCTGCAAGAGAAAGGCCAAAAAGGCTCCAGGTGATTTGATCACATCTGACAAGCGGCGTTTTAAGCATTTGTTCTTTTAAAGCTTCGACAGAGTCAAAGGCGCTAAAGTCTTGAGAGCTGCAAAAGGCAGGCAAGTCCACCCAATGCTGTTGGATGGCAACGTGGTAACCCGCTATTAAAGTGCCCCCCAAAAAGACAAATCCCAAGACAATAACGGCATAGTATTGCCACCGCACGGGAAGAAGGAGAAGGCTCAAGAGGGAGAGGGCGCCAGTCACCATAAAGATCTTTTGTTCGTAAAGGCACATTTGGCAGGGCTGGAAACCATAATAATGTTCTAGGATATAGGCCAGCCCTAGAACACCCACTGAAAAGAGGATTAAAAAGCTTAAGAAGGATCGAGATGAGATGTTTTTAAGGAATTTTACGCACATAAGTGATCTCCTTTTTTTCTTTTATCCTAAAGCATAAAGGATTCCAAATCCACCTAAAAGAGCTGTTACAGATGCCAAGGTGACAAAACCTAGATTTTTTTCAATGTACTCCTTGATGGGAGGGCCGAAGTACCAGAACAAAAGGGCCAGTGAAAAAAAGCGGAATCCACGCGCAATAAGAGAGGCGGCTGTAAACGTTGTAAAATCAAGGCCTGTCACGCCACACGCAATGGTCACAACCTTATAAGGAATGGGAGTCAGCCCCTTTAAGGCCACAATCCAAAAACCCCATTGGTTAAAGCTCTCTTGAAATTTCTCAAAAGTCGCTTGAAGTCCATAAGCATGAAGGATCCACTCTCCCACCGTTTCATAGAGTCCATAGCCAATGGCATAGCCAAGCCATCCTCCGACGACAGAGGTTATCGTGCAAATCCAAGCGAGCTTCCATGTTTGGTTTCGACGGCTCAAGAGCATGGCAATCAACAGAGGGTCAGGGGGAATAGGGAAAAAAGAACTTTCTACAAAGGAAACGGTCCCTAAGATCCAGAGTGCATAGGGATGATTTGCAAAGCTTAAAACCCAATCATACATCCGTCGTAACATAAAAACTCTCTTGGTTCGCGTGGCCGATGTGCTTAAGAGTAGCTACCACGGCCTGTGGACAAGTTCAATAATATAATGGAGAAGATTATACTCAATAAATTGAATGTGTGTGGTTTCTGGTTACCCAACTTGTCATCTTCGCGAAGGCGGGGATCCAGGAAAAAACTGGATTCCCGCCTTCGCGAGGAGGACACCGAGAGGTGATAAAAAATACCCCATTTTTATTTTGAATAAGTATAGATGGTGCATCAAGCGAGGGAAAATTGAAGACACACTTTTTAGATTTTACATTTTCACAATACAGACGTTTTTAAGGAATGTAAAAAATTTCGATTGGCCATATATGGACCCTAGCCAGCTTGCAATAGAAAAAGTGAAGAGCAGATTGGAGAAACAAACATATATCCGGATCTAAGCTTAAGCGCCTAATCCCTAATGGTTTCTGTATCCTTCTTGCCCTTATCATTTTATCGGCTCTTTATAGCAGTGGCCAATCCCAGGTCTTTAAGAAGGCGATACGCTCCTTTGTGCCATTACCTTATCTCAGCAACTCCTTTGGTCTAAACCCCGTAAATAAAGCCTATGCTTCTATGCTTCGTATTGATACTCATTCCCTTTGATCATAATCGCCCACATCAGGCGCGCATTCTTATTTGCATACGCAACATAAGCCTTATATTTTCCTCGTCTTTCGATGAGTTCTTTTAGCCACTGTGTATGGCTCTGCGCATATCTCATCGCACTTCGAGCCCCATGGATCAGCAATCTTCTCAAATACCAATTCCCTCGCTTACTTATCCCAAGCAACTTTGCTTTTCCTCCCGTTGAGTGTTGCCTTGGAACTAAGCCCAGCCATGCTGCAAGATGACGTCCGTTCTTAAATTCTCTCGGATTCCCAACGGCTGCGACAAGTGCCGTTGATGTCATCGGTCCTACTCCTTTTAGCTTCTCAAGTCTTTGGCACACTTCACTTTCTTGGCTAATCTGTTGGAGCTGTTTTTCAAGTGCTTTTATTTTGCAATCAAGATCACAAAATTCTTCATAGAGCTCCTGCAAAAGCCTTTTGGCTAAGGCTGTAAGTTCTATATCTTCCTCACTGATAAGGGTTGGGATTTCTTTGCGTATGTTGGTAATCCCTTGTGCAATAACGTGCCCATACTCATGCAAAATTCCTCTTATCTGATTGGAAAGAGCTGTTCGATTATGCACAAGACGTTCGCGAATCGAGGGCACATTTTGAATGTTTCGTTGTTCAATGCTTTTAATTGTTACAAAGCGCATGGTCGGACGAGACACAGCTTCACAGATTGCTTCGCTATCATTAAAGTCGTTTTTGTTGCCCTTAACATAAGGCTTCACAAATTGAGGACTTATAAGCTTGGCTTCATGACCATGCTTTATAAACTGACGCCCCCAATAATGCGCTCCACTACATGCCTCCATCCCGATCATACAAGACTTTAGATTCCCTATAAAAGGCAAAAGCTGGGAGCGGGATAACTTCTTCTTTAAAACGATCCTTCCACGTTTATCCATTCCAACAAGGTGAAATGTCCTCTTGCCAAGATCTATTCCAAGTGTTTCTATTTCCATAGTATGGATCCTTTCTTTTATGTTTCTTTCAAACACAGGCTATTCTTCTTTAGTCTAGAAGGCTAGGGTCCATACCATCATTTAAGGCTGTCGTCATCTTCAAACCTTCAAATCAAACGCCGCCTTTATCAGATCCTTCGTGTAGGGCTCTTGAGGAGAGTTAAAAATAGATGTAGCCAACCCATGCTCCACGATCTTTCCTTTTTTCATGACCAAAACCTCATGACTTAAAGCTCTGACAACAGCAAGGTCATGGCTAATAAAAAGATAAGAAAGCTGGTGAGACGTTTGGAGCCTTTTTAAAAGCTCAATAATATCCATTTGAACAGATCGATCGAGGGCGGACGTGGGTTCATCCAACACCACGAGTTTGGGCTTTAAGGCAATGGCGCGCGCAATGGCGATACGCTGACGCTGTCCGCCAGAAAACTCATGGGGATAGCGATGCCTTGCCTCTGGATCAAGACCCACTTCCATCAACGCCTGAATCACAGAAAGTTCTCGCTCTTCTTTTGTGTTACCAAGCCCATGAATTTCAAGCCCTTCTGCTATAATTTGCGCCACGCTCATGCGCGGACTAAGCGATCCATAAGGATCTTGGAAAACAACTTGCATTTCACGCCGCAAAGGTCGCATCGCTTTACGAGAAAGATCTTGGATATCTTTCCCGTTAAACCAAATATTTCCTTGGCTTTTTTCAAGGCGTAAAACTGCCATGGCGAGGGTCGTTTTGCCTGACCCACTTTCTCCCACAATCCCTAAGGTATGCCCTTCTTTAAGGCGAAAGCTGACATCATCAACGGCTCGAATATCTCCCACCTTTTTCCGCAGTAACCCTTCTCGGATATCAAAATGAACCTTAAGGTGATCTGCTTTGAGAATAAAAGGAGCTTCAGGAGAAACAGGCACCGCCTCTCCTTTTGGAAAAGAGTTGATCAGTTTTTTTGTGTAAGCGGATCTGGGATGAGCAAAAACGGTCTCTGTTTTTCCCTCTTCTTCTACTTGCCCGTCCTTCATCATCACAAGATGATCCGCCATCTTACGAACGATCCCTAAGTCATGGGTAATAAGGAGCATGGCCATCCCCAGTTGCCGCTGCAAATCTTTTAAGAGCTCTAAAAGTTTGGCTTGAATGGTGACATCAAGAGCTGTGGTCGGCTCGTCCGCAATAAGGATTTGCGGTTCACACGCAAGAGCCATCGCAATCATAACTCTTTGACGCTGGCCCCCCGAAAGCTGATGCGGATAGGCCTGAAGACGCGCCGCACCGTCCTTGAAGCCAGCCATTTCCAAAACTTCAATGCAACGCTTCCGAGCAGGAGCCCCCGTAAGACCTTTATGCACTTGCAGAACCTCTTCGATCTGCTTTTCAACTGAGTGAAGGGGATTCAAGGACGTCATAGGTTCTTGAAAAATCATGGCAATTTTATTGCCGCGAATCTGCCGAAGCATGGCCTCCCCTGCTCCTACGAGGTCCTGCCCTTCAAAATAAATGTGTCCCTTCGGATGGGACGCTTTGGGGTAAGGCAAAAGCTGAAGAATAGACAGAGCCGTAACTGATTTTCCAGACCCACTTTCCCCCACAAGAGCAACCGTTTCGTGGGGATTTAGGGTGAAGGAAACTGACTTAACAGCCTGAATAATCTTATCGCCTTGAGAGAAGTGAACAGAAAGATCTTCAACAGAGAGGAGGGTTTTTCTCATACCGTCGTCTTCCTTGGGTCAAAGGCATCTCGAACTGCCTCTCCAATAAAAATGAGGAGAGTTAACATCACAGCCAAGACAGCAAAAGCTGTCATCCCTAACCAGGGGGCCTGAAGATTATTTTTTCCTTGGGTCAGCATCTCTCCCAATGAAGGCGATCCGAGAGGCAATCCAAAGCCTAGGAAATCAAGAGACGTGAGTGTTGTAATGGAAGCGTTAAGAATAAAGGGCATAAATGTCAGGGTTGCTACCATAGCATTAGGCAAAACATGCCGTACAATAATCCGTGGCGTTGAAAGGCCTAAAGCTCTCGCTGCTTTGACGTAATCTAAGTTCCGCGCCCGCAAGAATTCAGCTCTTACCACAGGCACAAGCGCCATCCAACTAAAGAGAAGCATCAAGCTCAAAAGCCACCAAAAGTTGGGCTGCACAAGACTTGCCAAAATGATCAACAGGTAAAGGACTGGCATGCCTGACCATATCTCAATGAACCTTTGAAAGAGAAGATCCGTAAGGCCCCCAAAGTATCCTTGAACGGCTCCCGCAGCCACTCCCACAAGGGAACTACAAAACGTCAACGTCAAGCCAAAGAGAACAGAGATCCGAAAGCCATAAATAAGGCGCGCCAGCACATCTCGCCCCTGATCATCTGTCCCTAACCAATTTTCTCTTGAAGGAGGCGCCGGTGCTGGCACCGGCAAATCATAGTTCACCGTATTGTAGCTATAAGGAATGAGCGGCCAGATCATCCATCCCTTTTTATCAATAAGCTCACGCACGAAGGGATCCCGATAGTTAGTTTCCGTTTCAAATTCTCCCCCAAAGGTTGTCTCCGGATATTCTTTAAAAATAGGAAAATAATAGGAGTCCTCATACTTCACGAGAAGGGGTTTATCGTTTGAAATAAACTCCGCAAAAAGGGTTACAAAAAACAAAACAAGGAAAAGCCAGAAAGACACATACCCTCTTTTATTGCCTGTAAACTGAGAAAGCCGCCGCAGTGTAAGAGGGGAAAAAGCCATTTATCCCATCCTCTTTTCAAAGTCGATACGCGGATCAATAAATGTATACGTCAGGTCCCCCACAATATGAAGAAAGAGCCCGAGAAGTGTAAAAACATAAAGCGTTCCAAAAACAACGGGGTAATCCCGACTAATTGCCGATTCAAATCCTAAAAGGCCTAACCCATCCAAAGAGAAAATAACCTCAATCAACAACGACCCTGCAAAGAAAATGTGAATTAAAGCCCCCGGCATTCCTGCAACGACCACCAACATAGCATTCCGAAAAACATGGCCAAAAAGCACTCGCCTTTCGGTCAATCCTTTGGCACGTGCTGTTACCACATACTGCTTGTTAATTTCTTCTAGAAAGGAGTTTTTTGTAAGCAATGTAAGACTCGCAAATCCACTAATTACAAGGGCTGTAATGGGCAAGGTCATATGCCAAAAATAATCAAGAATTTTGGCCCCTAAGCTCAACTGATGCCAATTATCCGACACAAGTCCTCGCAAGGGAAAAATCGACCAAAAACTTCCTCCTGCAAATAAAACAATCAGAAGGATGGCAAACAAAAATCCAGGAATTGCATAGCCAACAATAACGACAGCGCTTGACCATATATCGAAGGCTGTCCCATCCAAAACAGCCTTTCGAATGCCTAAAGGAATGGAGATGAGATATATAAGAAGGGTTGTCCACAATCCAATACTAATAGAGACGGGCATTTTTTCTATAATCAAGCTAATCACTGGGCGATCTTTGAAATAACTATCCCCGAAGTTAAAGGTCAGGTAGTTCTTCATCATCATAAGAAAGCGCTCAAGGGGAGGTTTATCAAAGCCAAACATTTTCTCAAGCTTAGCGATAAATTCTGGATCCAGACCTTGGGCCCCTCGATACTTTGAGTCAAAGAGGTGCGACTCGCCGAACTGTTCAACGGCTTGCATGGACTCCATCCCAGAGCCTGTAAGACGCGCCGTTGCATCAATATTATTGCCACGCATCTTTGCAATCATTTGTTCAACAGGCCCGCCAGGCGCTGCTTGAATAATGATAAAGTTAATAACCATAATCCCAAAAAGGGTCGGGATGATAAATAAAAGCCGCCTTAAGAGATAAGGTAACATTGTGTCCTCGAGCAATTTACTTCACAGTTTCTCATAAGGCACTCTAAAAACCACCCCCTAATTGTCGTCCCCGCGAAAGCGGGGATCCAGTTATAGTAATGCTCTTTCAAACAAATCCTCCCATCCTGGGTTAGTTTTTTCAATTAACTCTAACTTCCAATCCCTATTCCACTTTTTAAGGCATTTTTCTCGATGGATAGCATCGCTTACATCGTCATGTGCTTCAACATATACAAGTTTATTAACTTTATATTTTTTTGTGAATCCAGGCACTTGGTTATTTTTATGTTCATAGACGCGACGTCCTATATCATTTGTAACACCTATATAATGTTCCATTTATTTTAGAAGATATAATGTAAACATAATAAGGCATTTTTACTCATTCTGGGTCCCCGCTTTCGCGGGGATGACAACTGGGGAAGCCGCACTTACCCACCACGTAGAAAAGCCTATTCCATCCTTTGGCTTTTTCTCGGGCATACCAAATTTATTCCAGTAAGCAATGCGGCTGGTTTTGCTATACCACCCTGGAACTCCATAATGCCCCCACAAAAGGACACGATCTAAAGCGTGCACGCGATTCGTAAGGGTCGTTCTATCAGGGGAATTAATCACAAGTTCTACTAACTCATCCACAACGGGATCCTTAATGCCAGAAAAATTGCGCCCTCCTTTGACATCTGCATATTTAGACCCCCAGAATTCTCTTTGCTCATTGCCAGGCGTCTCCGCCTCAGGAATCATTCCTATGATCATATCATAATCAAAATCACTCACTTTCTCAACGTATTGAGAGGGTGTTAGAGTCCGCGTTGTTACCTTAATGCCTAAAGAAGCAAGAGTTCTTTGAAACGCAAGCGCTATTCTTTCATAGGCAGGATCTGATAACAAAAACTCAAAAGTAAAAGCCTCTCCTGTTTTAGCATTCACACGTTTGCCATTTTTTACAATCCAGCCCGCCTCTTTTAAAAGCTTATCTGCTGCTGCTAAAATTTTTCGATCGGTGCCAGATCCATTAGTGATTGGAAGCTTAAATTCCTGTGTAAACACTTCCGGAGGAACCTTGTCTTTAAAAGACTCTAAGATTTTCAATTCCTCCCCTTGCGGCAAACCAGAAGAAGCCAAGGGGGAGTTGTTAAAGTAGCTTAAGCCTCTCGTATAAGTGCTGAAGAAAAGATTCTTATTGGCCCATTCAAAATCAAAAGCTTTTTCAAGAGATTCTCTGACTTTAGGGTCTTTAAAAAGAGGCTTCCGGGTATTAAAGACAAACAATTGCATCCCGTGTGGCAGTTCATTGTGTGTTTCCTTTAAAATAATTTTCCCCTCTTTCACAGCAGGGATGTCGTAGCCAGCAGCCCAGTTCTTTGCGATATTTTCTTGCCGAAAATCATGATCTCCTGCTTTGAAGGCTTCAAAAAGAACGCTCTGATCTCGATAATAAATATACGTGATATCAAAATTATTTTCTCCTTTTTGAGAGGGGATGTTCTCTCCCCACCAAGAAGAAATGCGCTCGTAAGTAATTGTCTGCCCCGCCTTGAAATCCTTTATCTTATATGGGCCACATCCCACAGGAGCAACAAGGTCCGCCTTTTCAAAATCATGTTTTTCGTAATAGGCTTTTGAGAAGATAGGGAGTTGGCCCAAAATGACGGGGAGCTCTCGATTTTTGTCTGTTGTAAAGGTAAAGCGCACCTCTGTAGGGCTTATTTTCTCTACACTCTTCACATCCCGATAATATTGAGCAAAAAGAGGGACTCCTTTTTTCATCAGGGTATGAAAGGAAAAAATTACATCATCCGCCGCAACAGGCGTCCCATCAGAAAAAGTCGCCTTTTTGTTCAGCGTAAAGGTGACACTTTTTCGATCTGGTGCAAGGACAATCTTTTCAGCCAAATAGCCATACATAGACATCGGTTCATCCTCAGCCGATACCATGAGAGTACAGTGAAGCATAGTGGCCCCTGCAGCCGAGGTCCCTTTGATAACAAACGGATTAAAGGAATCAAAGCTTCCAAAAGACGCAAGCTTTACCATACCCCCCTTTGGCGCGTTTGGGTTAACATAATCAAAATGGGTAAACTCTGCAGGGTATTTTAAGTCACCATATGTCGCGATGCCATGGGTGGAAAGAGGAGGAGTTTCAGCATAAAGAGAAGAAAGAAGACAAAGAAGAGTTCCTAAGAAAAAGTAGGGTGATCGATTCATTTTTTCTCCTGTTATGCTTTATGTAAATGAATTTACACGATTCTTTTTGTAATGGGAAGTGTAGAAAATAAAGACTCATAAATCTACTCTTTTTAGCGCTGGTCTTAGCCGGACAAATCAACACCCGACGTTTTTTATTTTCTTACACAAGGGGTTAAAAACGTCAGGTTCTCTAAGAGCGCTTCAAGATAATCTCTCCTGCCACCATCCATTTGTGGTTACGATATTTTATCTCTCTTTAAAAAATATCGTACTTTTCATGAGAGTAGGGACGCACGTTCAGGAGAGTGAATGAGAAATAAGGGAGAAAGCGGGGATGACAATGGAAAAATTGCAACAAAAGTCCATATTTTGAAGTTGATTGGGTATATTCTCATTTGATATGAAGATACCTTATAGCGGTGCCTCTCACATGTTATTCCCTGCTGTGGCGGAGATCCA
>CANGTV010000038.1 GCA_947457015.1 Alphaproteobacteria bacterium
CGCTCCCATTTCACCAAACCAAATATTTTATCAAGGTAACTTTCTCGTCTCTGGGTAACTAGCATTTCTGCAAAGGACATCTCTTTCCCCCTCTCGGAAAATTGTGTCCTCACTTTATCACCCTATCCCACACTTTTGCAGAGGGTTCTTAATAGGCTTCTCATTTCTCGCATGCTCCTGTTTTGCGGGAAGCACGATAAAATCCGAACCATCCCTACCAACCACGGAGCTAACGACGAAAGAAACTTTAGTTCAATTCTCAAACTATGCTGAGAGGGTAAGAAAAGACTGGCATGTACCCGGAATGTCCATTGCCCTTGTTCAGAATGGTAAAATTATTTATGCACAGGGATTTGGACAACGTAATGCAGAAGGTGAGCCTGTCACGTCGACTACCATTTTTGATATCGCTTCGCTTACCAAATCATTTACAGCCACATTATTGGCAATGCAGATTGATGAAGGAAAATATGACTGGAATACAAATGTCTTAAAGCTGTATCCAAAGTTCAAGTTATATGATCAAAATACAACCAAAGAATTTGAAGTCCAAGATTTGCTTGCACACGATAGTGGATTGCCTGAGTCTGCAACGTCTGCCTTGCTAGACTTGGGATACAACATAGACCATATCCTCTATGTGTTGCGTTTTATTAAGCCTATCGCTCCCTTTAGAACAGAATTTGCATATCAAAATATTTTTCCAATGCTTGCGGGAGAAATTATTCAAAAATTGAGCGGCAAAAGCTATGCGGACACCTTGCATCAGCGTTTATTTGACCCCTTAGAGATGAATGATTCTTATAACGAAACAGAAGAAAAACTCTACCACTTAAAAGATTTAGCTCAGCCTTTTACTTACGTTTCTGGCCACTTGTCTGCTTACCCTATGAATTCTCTCTATCAATCAAAACGACGAGCATCGGAAAAGGCTGCGGGGGGTAGTGGTGGAATATACTCAAGCGCGGTAGATGTGGCAAAATGGTTGATTTTTAATATGAATGATGGCTCAGTAGGAAACACTCAGCTCGTGAGTGCGAAGAATATGAATTTTATCCACTCACCCCAACATCTAATCACCACCTCAACGCTTAAGAGTCCTCACAATGAAAAAACTGAGCAAGCTTATGGACAAGGGTGGTTTATCGATAACGCAAAATACCGACCCTATACGGTGCTCTATCATCCTGGGGGTGGAATGGGCATGCATGCTTTGATGGCCTATATTCCGGAGAAGAAAATTGGAATTGTTGTATTAACAAATACGTGGGGCAATAAAGTTCCTGAAGCCTTATACCAAAGATTTTTTGACCTGTTCTTGAAGAAGAAGGTCTTGAAAGATTGGAATAAAGCCTACTTGCAAGAACAGTTAGCAGGAGCTGCGCCTGCAAACAAAGACCCTCATCTTGATCGATGTCAGGCCATCAAAGAGTCTGATTTGGAGAAGTATGTTGGCACATATTATAATCAAATTTTTGGTCGTCTCGAGATGTCAAAACAGAGAGATCATTTATTACTCTCCATAGGCCCAATAGGCGTAATCTGGCGGCTAACATATTGTCAAAACAATCTCTTTCAAGCGTACTGGCCAAACCCTTATGGAATGAAATTTACAATGCTTCCAAGCGAGAAAAACTCAGTTAAGTTTATAGAGGGGAAAAATAAAGAAATTCATAAGATGGCTATCCCTTTTCTGAATGACGATGGTAGCGGTGTCTTTGTAAAAGAACGATAGAAATATCTTTTCTATCGCTTCCTTGCACCGCCATAATGGCTAGCAATGGAGAGTCCAGCAGCTTTTGCCTTCATTACGTGATACACTATTTTAAAAAACAAACGGGACCATAAAAATGGAATCAAACACGGGTATATCTCAAAGGATGCGCGGCTCAGATAAGCTCTTAGATACCCGTCGCACTACCTATGGCGCTATCTCTACCCAGTTGGGATTACTAAGCGACCGACGTCTCTCGGAGCTTCTGGAAAAATCACCAGTGCTCCATTCTGGCATTGGAGGCAACTCTGTTTTACTGACATTAGAGGGAACCCCCATCTTTGTCAAAAAAATCCCCTTAACAGATCTTGAAAGGCAGCCAGAAAACATCCTATCCACCGCAAATATGTTTGGACTCCCCCTCTATTGTCAATACCCCGTTGGTTACATGCATGGTTTCGGCGCTTGGCGTGAACTGGCAACACACACCATGACCACCAACTGGGTGCTTGCGGGTACGTGCCCAAATTTTCCTTTGATGTATCACTGGCGCGTTCTCCCCGTCCCTCCACCAGAACCCATGAATGCTGAGCAATTAGAGGCATTAGAGCAAAGTGTCACCTATTGGGAGGGATCATCAGCTGTACGGGCGCGCCTTGAGGCGGTCCAGAATGCGTCCGCTGAAGTTGTCATGTTCCTGGAATATTTTCCAGAGACTCTCTACAAGTGGTTTGGTGACCAGATTACCAAAGGGGGTGACGCCTCTGAATCAGCGACGATAATGGTGGATCATAATCTTAAAGAGATCACGTCTTTTATAAATGGGCAGGGGCTCTTGCATTTTGATGCGCATTTTTTCAACATAATGACAGACGGCCAGCGTTTGTACTTTGCCGATTTTGGTTTAGCACTCTCCTCAAGGTTTGACCTCTCAAAAGCAGAGCTTGAATTCTTCGAACAACATCGAAATTATGACCGCGGCTATGGGCTGACCTTTTTTCTTTATAGATTGATTGAGGCCTTATTTGGCAGAGATAATTGGGAAAAGATCTTGCGGGAATTTGCGACCGGACAAAGCAAAAAGACATTAACACCTTCGGCTACATCAATCATCACACGTTATGCACAAATTGCTGTTTTAATGCGCGACTTTGATCACCAACTAAAAATAGAAACAAAGACAACTCCCTATCCAGTCCGTGAACTTGAACGGCTCTGCGCTAGTGCGGATTTGTAGTCACTTTCAGAATACATTTAAATCGTTGACAATAAGGTCCCTTGAATGGGGTGATGGTGAAGTCGCACTTTTCATAAAAACCCTTCCCCTCTTCATCCGTTTCTGCTTCGCATGTCTTGATTTTCAAATAGGTTATGGCTTCTCTGATGAGCGCTTTTCCAATTCTTCGCTTTTGGTAAGTCTCCAAGACGGCAATGTGTTTGATAATCCCATGATTCCCATCGACTTGCAGACCTATAACACCAACAAGTTTATCCTCATTATAGCAACCCAGAAGATGATGGTTAGGCTCATCATAAGACTCAAGAATTTTCTGCACTTTTTCTAGCGTTGGGGAGCCAATGGCAAGCTTGACTAATTCTGAGAGCTCAGAAGGTTGCGTTGAGAGAGGGACAAACTTAAACGCGTTCTTAAGAGAGTCGATTTTCTTTATCATCAAAAGGCTCTCATCTCCTATAAAATAGCCTTTTTTTGCTATATATTTATCGACAACTTTAAATCCTGCTTTTTCGTAAACATGTTTTGCACGAGGGTTGTTTTCATTAGGATCTATAAAAAAAGTATCAGCTTGCGGATCAATGCGAGCATTATAAAACTCAACGAACTTCTGTAGTGTTGGTGCAGCAAGGCCTTTTCCTAAAAATATTTTATTTCCTATGCCGAAATCTAAGGAAATTGTTTTGCCAGTCTTTGATAAATAAGCTCTCAGGAGGTCGGTAAGATCGTCCTGATCGGCAAGGAGTTCATCAGTTAACAAAAAACAAAAGGACTGATCGTCAAGAAACCCAACCCAGTACGTCGTGGTTCCATAAAAATAATGTTGCTTTTGACCATTCATGAAATTCAGAATATCGTCTTTATGCTCTTGGCTATTATCCCAGAATTCTTTCATATGAGGCTCTTCAAGCCATTCAAAAATAAGGTCCTTGTGGGAAAGAGTTGCTTTTTCAAAATGGATGTTAGTCATTTTAGCCCCGTAATAAGGACCAGGATTTTTTCGGCAGCCTGCACTGCGCTTAAATCTGTCACATCAAGTTCCAATAAATGAGAGTGATCGATTTTGATGAATTCCTGTTGCGTCTGGACTTCAGAAAGATTTGTTGTTTTAAACCGCTGAAGACGCTCGAGGTTTGTAATGCGCCGTTTGCGTTCTTCAAGGGATACGTTCAGCTTTACAGGAATAAAGAGAGACCCTCGGTTTTCAGCGGCTTCTTTAACTTGGTGATAGATCGAGCGATCATGTTCGACTTCATAGAGTTCGTTCGTGAACACGTAATTCGATTTTGGGTCTTGAGAAACAAAGTCCAAAATAGCTTTGCGAATACCCTCAATAGATGCCCAAGCTTTTTCAGGAATAGGGGTAATGCCATCCAAATCGAGCAATGAAAAAATGGGATTATTGATGAGCTGATTATCAACGATCTTATAGCCAAATTTGGCTATTTCTTTGGCGATCGTATATTTTCCTGTGCCAGAAAATCCTATCAGGTAAAGGGTGATTGGTGGGGTCATAGCGTTTTTCTATCTCATCTTTAGCACCTCTTCTTTGACCTTGGCTTTTTTCATCATAACAATTTCCTCTCGGAAATTGTCTCATTTCGGTCAATTCATGTGCTAAGCATCTCGGTCATACCTCGTTCTACTGACACTTTTGAAGCCAGCTCTTGAAAAAGTCTACTGAATATTGTTATATATCATCAATCAAACAATGACGATTCAAAAGATGTACCTCCTTTTTCTTACACCTAAGAAAGGGAATTCATCTCAAGAGTTTCTAGAGGTCACCTTTAAAGGGATACTCAATGACAATCTCCCTCTCTGGCTTTATACGCCACATGTTGCGTCCTTATTTTGTACCCATTTTAGTGATGGTGACTGTGGCTATTGTCTGGGCCGTGCAAACCTCTCTCTTGCCCTATATTCTGAAAATTATGCTGAACCGGATGATAGCCGAACCAAGTGCGGATCCGTTTATCGCTCTTGCGGTTCCCGTCGCCATTTATCTTGCGACTTCTTTTGCGATTTCCTCATCATTCCGTCTTTATGATTATTTCGTTAAGTATCGGATGATACCCGCACTGAGAAAGAAAATCAGTACCAAATGTATTGACAATCTCTTGAAGCTCTCTCACCAATTCTATCAGAATAGCCTTTCTGGAAGTTTAGGTAGCAAGGTAAGCGAATTGGTAATGGCTGTTCCCGACCTCTTGCAAATCCTCATCGATCGTTTCTTTAGTCATGGTCTGGCCTTGATCATTGCCATATTTACCCTCTGGCAGGTAAATGCGCGATTTGCTCTCATCTTGTTAGTGTGGGCGTTGCTCTTTCTAAGCGTGGCCATATTTTCAAGTGGTTATCTCACCCGTCTCGCTGCTGTATGGTCCTTTAAGGGGCATTTAGTAACAGGGCGCATTGTGGATACACTCTCAAATATGCTGACCGTGCGTTTATTTGCGCGGAGGAAGAATGAGGATGCTTGGCTTACAGCTACCATTGATGAGGCTAAAGCGGCAGAGCGCGCTTTAGAGTTGGCCTATTTTAAGCTTTGGCTTCTCTATGGTTATGGTTTCTTTATCGCTCAATGTCTCAACTTTTATTTCCTCTTACAGGGTCGTACAGAAGGATGGATCACCGTGGGCGATTTTGCTCTTGTCCTTGGGTTGAACTTGAGTGTTCTAGAGTTCCTCTACAAGATAGCAGAAGAATTTTCTAAATTCTCAAAACTTAAAGGTCGCATTCAGCAGGATTTAAATGACATTATGGTAGTGCCTGAAATTCAGGATAAGCTAGGTGCCACCGAGCTATCTCTCACCCAAGGAGCCATTACCTTTAAGGACGTTCATTTTCACTACCAAGGAACTGACCCCCTCTTTCAAAAAAAATCCGTAATTATTGCGCCAGGCCAAAAAGTAGGGCTGGTGGGCTATTCAGGAAGTGGAAAGTCGACTTTTGTGAACCTTATCTTACGTCTTTATGATGTGACCTCGGGTTACATCTTGATTGATGACCAAGACATACGCGAGGTGACCCAAGATTCTCTTCATGCAGCCATAGGAATGATTCCTCAGGATCCATCTCTCTTTCACCGGTCACTCATGGAAAATATCTGTTATGGCCGGCCTGAAGCAACGGAAAAAGAAGCTATTGCCGCCAGCAAACGCGCCCATGCCCATGAGTTTATCAAGAGTCTTCCTGAAGGATATGATTCCCTTGTGGGAGAACGTGGGGTCAAACTTTCTGGTGGGCAACGCCAACGCATTGCCATTGCTCGGGCGATCTTAAAAAATGCACCCATTCTTATTTTGGATGAAGCCACCTCTCAGCTGGATTCAGTCACAGAAAGTTATATCCAGGAATCCCTATGGGAAGTCATGGAAGGGAAGACCACCATTGTCATTGCCCATCGCCTCTCCACCCTCCTTCATATGGATCGTATCCTTGTGTTTGATCGCGGCAAGATTGTTGAGGATGGCACGCACCAAGAGCTTCTCGCCAAAGGCGGTCTCTATAAAACCCTTTGGGATGCTCAAGTGGGAGGGTTCTTGCCGGATGTGAGAAAGGACAGAGAGCTTTGAGTCAATCCTTACAAACTTTCGTTATCTGTCCAAATATGATGATCCTCCGCGATCAAAAGATTCTTCTTTTGCGCAGGGCGGATTGGGCACCTCTCTGGCCAAGTCATTGGCATTGTCCAATAGGAAAGATATCCCTTCCTTACTACGGTCGTAGCTGTTAAGGCTCCTCACTTCAAAAATTCAGAGTTAACTTGGAAAGACATAAGCCTCTTCTTTGTCGCCAAAGAATTTGAGGGTGAGTGGATATGTGAGCGAGTCATCCAGCGCATACACCAGATTTCATCAACATAATCTTTATAAAAATCTCCTTTTGTTTTTTTGACAACACCTTCCGTCCCATAACTCACCTATTGTCATGGGGTTTCTTATGAAACAAGACACATCCACGATCTTGCGCTGTCTCGTGCTCGTGCTTTTCCTTTGTCCATTTTTCAAAATAAATTGATCATTGAAAAAATCCTTTCTCCACTCACAATCTAATTCCTATTCTCTCCTTTCTTAACACATGCGACAGATCCATAAGTAAGGACAACAAATTGATTTTAAAGAAAGAAAAAAGAAAAAACTCTCTTGACTATGAAGAAAGTTCTATGCTCTGATCTACGTCAACACCTTAAACCGACGAAACTTAGTTCGGTCTTCTTTTGGTCTAGCCGATGGGGCTCACCCCAGTGTTTTCACAATTTTATTTGTTATTTCTTAACATGTAAATTTTTGATGGATTCTTGAAATTAGGATTAATAGAATTATGTGTAGATAAAAAAATGTCGAGTTCTGTATCTTGTATCACAAACATCTTTGGGTTTTAGGAGAACTATGATTTCCATGGCTCTAAAAATGCTATTTGGCGATCCCGCCAAATATTATGGTCTCGTTTTTGGCGTGACTTTTGCTACCTTATTGATGGCTCAACAGACATCAATTTTCATTGGTCTGATGGCCCGGACGGCAAGTGCGATCTTTGCTGTCAACGAAGCTGATATCTGGGTTATGGATCAGCGTGTAAGATATGTTGAGGAAATCGAACCATTGCGGGATGTTGAGCTGTCGAACGTACGTTCAGTCCCTGGTGTTCAATGGGCAGTTCCGTTTTACAAAGGCTTGACAACGATGCGTATGCCGGATGGATTAACGCAACAAGTCCAGTTGATTGGTATTGACGATGTTAGCCTTGTTGGTATGTGTCCGAAGGTTTTAATGGGAGATCCATTGGAACTCAAAAAACCTCAAACCGCCATGATCGACAAAAATGGATTTTTGTTCACATGGCCAAATCAGCCATTACAATTGGGTAAATATATCGAAATTAATGACCATCGTCTTAAAGTCGACTCGATCTGTGAGGTTGCACCAACCTTTTTAACCTTTCCAATTCTCTATGTTTCATACAATACTGCGCGAGAGATCTTGCCTCCTCAAAGGAATCAAATGTCGATTGTGCTGGTCAAAGCCAAGAAAGGAGAAAGTTTGCAGGCGCTTAAGAAACGTATTACCAATAAAACGGGTTTGCAGGCTTTGACACAAAACGAATTTGCTTGGCGTAGCATCAATTATATTTTAGAGCGTACAGGTATCCCCATCAATTTTGGTATTACCATTTTCTTGGGTATCCTTATTGGTGCCGCAATTACGGCTCAAACTTTTTATATTTTTGTTGTGGAAAATCTAAAGCAATTTGCTGTAATGAAAGCTGTTGGTGTGACTAATCGGCAGCTTTTGAAAATGGTCTTGACACAGGCTGCTGTGGTCGGCGCAACAGGATATGGCTTAGGTATTGGATTTACGGCTTTATTTTTTAAGGTCACAGCCAATTCACCAGCGCTAAAAGGATTTGTATTGTTATGGCAAGTCATGGCAGGTACTGCGGCTACCATCGCTGTTATTATTTTGTTTTCAATCCTTTTCAGTTTGCGAAAAGTGTTTAAACTTGATCCTGCCATAGTTTTCAGGGGATGAGCATGGAGACAGCAATTGCCATCCGTCATCTTGATAAGGACTTCCCTGTTGATACCAAAAATGTTCGCGTGTTGTTTGACATTAATTTACAAATTTGTATGGGTGAATTAACGATGCTCGTGGGGCCATCTGGCTGCGGTAAAACCACTTTAATCTCAATTTTATCGGGAATATTGTCTTTGACAAATGGAGATGTTGAAGTCTTGGGACAATCGCTTAAGGCGATGAAGGATACTCAAAGGGTTTTATTTCGCCGTGCTAATATAGGCTTTATTTTTCAACAATATAATCTATTGCCAGCACTCAGCTCAGCAGAAAACGCCGCTATACCTCTGCTTTGCGCCGGAGTACCTAGAACGGAAGCCATCGAATGCGCCACAAACATTTTAAACAATATTGGTATGCGGGGCCAGACTGAAAAACTGCCTCATCAACTTTCCGGTGGGCAACAGCAACGCATTGCTATAGCTCGTGCTCTTGTACATAATCCAAAAATTATTGTATGCGATGAGCCAACGGCAGCATTGGATGCCAAAACTGGTACGGCGGTGATGGAAATTTTGAGGGAAATTGCGAATGATAAAAACCGTACGGTGATAATTGTAACCCATGATAATCGCGTTTACCATTTTGCCGATCGCATTCTGGAAATGTCTGATGGGCGCATCATTGGGGATTGGAACACCGACGAATTCATTCATAAGGAGTGATGATAATGAAATGGTTAAAAAAGGATAATTGGAAAATGCCCGTTATAGGGGTTGTTGGCCTTTTATTTGCCTTATACACAGTCTTGTTAAGACCTTCATTTCCCAATAAGGAACCGGTTGTGTCACCCCCTGTTTCACCTTATATAAACAACGTTGCTGGTATTGGTGTGATTGAACCAAAGAGCGAAATCATTAGCATCGCTACGGAATTATCGGGAGTTGTGCGGGAAGTCCTTGTTAAAGTTGGTGATACAGTCAAGGTAGGAGATCCCCTTTTTATCCTTGATCAAAGGGAAGTTAATGCCCAGATTAAACTCCTAAAAGCAGCGTTAGAGGTTGCTAAGGTCCAAGCTAAGGATGCAGACGCACAATTTTCCCTGGTTAAAAGTGTACTTGATAATCGTTCCGTAGCTCGAGACGATTATAATCGTCGCAAATATAATGTAGAGCTTATGTCAGCAAAAGTTGATGAGGTACAGGCACAACTTGATCAAGCTGAAACCACAAAAGAACGACTCATAGTCCGAGCGCCTATTGATGGACAGATTTTAAACCTTAATGTTCGTCTTGGAGAATTTACGCAAGCTGCTTTTCTAAATGAGCCACTTATTCGTTTGGGGGATGTGACTACGCGTTATGTCCGCGTCGAAATCGATGAAGAAAACGCGATAAAAATCACCCCAAATTCTGTTGCAAATGGTTTCAAACGCGGCGATCCTGGTAATCCTATTAATTTAAAATTTGTACGTTTTGAACCTTATGTTCGACCAAAACAGAATCTTGCTGTCGCAGGACAACGTGTTGATACGCATGTGCTACAAGTTATTTACGCGCTTGAGGCTACTAAAGTGCCTCCTTATATTGGGGAACAAATGGATGTTTACATCAAAATTGAAGCAGATAGGAAAAATGAGGATTAGGAATAGGGCTTCATTTTTGAGTTTATTGTTACTACTCGTGGCTTGCTCGACTCCAGACAATGAGTCTCTTGATAAAATTATTACAAATGCCAGTCAGCCTTGGAGTGGCCCGAAATGGTGGCAATCCTTTAATGATCCTCTTCTTAATAATTTTGCTGATCAACTCTTAGCACAAAATCTTGATCTTAAAATTGCTGCAACTCGGTTGGCAGCTGCCCATGCTCAGACTGTAGTCGTAGAATCCGGATTTTATCCCGATATCTCGGGAACCGGATCGGGTTTTCGAGGAAAAAATCAGTTTTATCCCAAACCGGAAACTATTGGTCAGACCGGATTGAACGTGAATTGGAACATAGATATTTTTGGGCAAATCCGCGCTGGAGTTAGAACTTCAGAAGAGTATGCCAATAGTCTAGATGCAACGGTCGATGCTATGCGCAATCTTGTTATTACAAATCTTGCTAAAGCTGTTATCGATTGGCGTCAAGCACAGGAAACCATTAGGCAAACCCATCAATTATTAGATACGGAAGATGAACAGGTCAAAATTCTTGATGACCGTGCAAAAGCAGGACTCACTGATTCATCTTTTGTTGAACGAGCCAAGGCACAACGGGCACAAACGGCTACCCAGTTGCCACAAGCTGAGGCAGTAAGTAAAGCAGCACAATATCAAATTGAATTCTTGCTTGGAATAAAAGATGAAACAGTTGCTGCGACTTTAAAAAGGGCTAGGCGACTAGCCATTACAATCCCCTTACCGGAAACAATCTCATCAATCTCGCTTAAAACAATTCGGAACCGTCCAGATGTTCGTG
Organism: Alphaproteobacteria bacterium; assembly: GCA_947457015.1. Classification (GTDB taxonomy): domain Bacteria; phylum Pseudomonadota; class Alphaproteobacteria; order UBA9655; family UBA9655; genus UBA9655. Next base: position 10,931 of record CANGTV010000038.1, read on the forward strand.
CCGCAAGATTTAATTTATTATCTTTTCAGGCTAACTTAGAACAAGCTGAAGCTAATTTCTGGCCGCAGATTAGTATTAGCACTTTTTTTGGTGTTATCGCTGGAACTAAAGGTGCACAACTTGGCAATAATCCCTTCTGGAGTCTCGCTTCATCGTTAACGGCTCCTCTATTGAATTTTGGTCGCCTAACTGGAGCTCTAGATGTTGCTAATGCACAAAGCAGGGAAGCACAATACAACTATGAGAAAGCAATTTTGCTTGCCTTACAAGAAATCAAAACAGCTCTCTCGGATTATCTCAATGGTTTAAACACTCTTATTGCCCAAGGAGAAGCATTGAAACGCAGACAAGAAACGGTTGCCATAGCTAAAGAACGATTTAATCGTGGTCTTACAGACATGACAAATTTGACAACTGCACAAACTGAACTTGACCAAGCAACTCTTGAGCTGATTGCTGATAAAACTTCCACCGCTCAAGCCTTTATTCGACTCCAGAAAACTCTAGGATTAGGAAGCAAAAGAAATGCTTGCGAGAACTAAGGAGCCCCTTTAATATTTATACGTAGATGAGGTGGACCTTTCTAATGGGTCCAGGAAGCTCCCATTAAATCAAAGACTCCTACTGTCCCACTGGGGGCTTGACCAGTTGCATAGAAGTCAATGACGTTCACAACTTCTTCAATAGTCACAGGTTTTTTCGTAGGCATGCTTTCCAAGCACTTTTTGCGAACATCCGAATTAAGATTCCCAAACATCTGCCCCTCCACAGGTCCAGGGGCAATAACAACGGCCACAATGCCTTTATCAGCATTATCTTTAGCAATCTGCTGAGTATAACGTGTAAGGGCCGCCTTCGAATCTGAATAATGATAGTATCCTTCAGGCAACCTCCGAAATGTAGCTCGACTCCCTATATTAATAATAACACCGGGAATCTTAGTTTTTTTAAAATGATCCAAAGCCAAGGTGGACAGAAGCACAGGGGAAAAATAATTTATAGCCATGGTGTCGTGGATTACCGAATAAAGATCATCTGAAGGCTTAGCTTCCTTGTCAACACCAGAAGAATTTACAATAATATCCATTTTCTTCTTCCAAGACAGAGATTCTTTCCAAAGGGCTTCCACATTTTTTGGCTCACGAAAGTCAGTAGCAATAAGCTTTAAGTGATCGGGATAATGGACTTTTAAAGCCTCAAGTCGGCCTTTGTTTTGATTATAATGGGCAACAACAAAAGCCCCATCTTGAAGAAAACGTTTCGCTGTCGCAAAACCAATATCTCCGCTGGCCCCTGCAATCAAAACCACCCGATCTTTTAAGGGCGTTTTTCCCCATACTGCCAGGGGCAGTAAAAGCAAGCTAAGGGCTACAAAAACGATTTTTTTCTTTATAATACTCTCCCATTTCCAAAATAAGTGTCTCAAAACTTTCTTTGAAGTCTAGCCCGCTTGCCACCCTTTTCAAATAAAAAACCTCCAGTTTAACTGGAGGTTTTTTATTAGATAGAAGGAAGAGAAAGACGTCATCATTAAAGGCGCGGGAAGCTGGCGGGGTCCTACTTTTCCAAGGCTTAAGCCTAAGTATCATCGGCGCTGAGGAGTTTAAGGGTCGAGTTCGGGATGGGATCGTCTGTAGGATCCTCGCAATACCCACCAGCTTACCGGGCCTTAGCGCTCGCTCTGCGAGCGCTGTTATCAGCAGTAAGTAATCAGAAAAATTCTTGAAATTGAGGCAAAATGGTTCAATACAAAGGAGAATTCTGATAACGACTAACTGATGACTGACTACTGATTACTATCAGCACGGCTGATAATCAACTGAATGCGAATCAAGCCTATTGAGCGATTAGTACCGGTTAGCTTCAAGACTTACGCCTCTTCCACACCCGGCCTATCAACGTGGTGGTCTACCACGGCTCTTAGCAAGAACTAGTTTTGAGGTGGGTTTCCCGCTTAGATGCTTTCAGCGGTTATCCCGTCCGTACATAGCTACCCAGCGCTGCAGCAGGCGCCACAACTGGTACACCAGAGGTACGTCCATCCCGGTCCTCTCGTACTAGGGACAGATCCTCTCAAGCTTCGTACACCCACGGCAGATAGGGACCAAACTGTCTCACGACGTTCTGAACCCAGCTCACGTACCACTTTAATCGGCGA
>CANGTV010000039.1 GCA_947457015.1 Alphaproteobacteria bacterium
AACCCCTCCCTCTCAAACAAGCCTTGATGCAAAAGTACCCCTCTCCTCACTCAAGGCGAAAAGAGATATCCACCCTTCTCTGGCTTATGCTTTTCAACTTCTCAAAGAAGAAAAATATTCTGACGCCTCTCAATTCATTAATATGTCTCTTCAATCTCAGCCAAAAAACGTTTTTCTTCATCTTCTAAATGCGCTCACCTATGAAAAACTAGCCGCACGGGGAGATGCGACCGGGCTTGAACTTGCAGCCGTTGGATATCAAAATGCGATCAACCTTGATTCCTCTAATATTTTTGCTATTACGCAATTAGCAAAATTAAAGATTCATGAAAAACAATTTGGAGAGGCCCAAGAACTCTTTGCAAATGCTCTTTTGATAAAGCCGAATGATGCTGATCTCCTGCATGAACTCGCAGCAGCGTCCTACTATGCTTATGATATCAAAACTGCGCTTTCAGCTATTGATAAGGCAGAAAAGCTCAACCCCAGGGATCCTCTTATCCACCGCTCGGCGGCTATGATTTACGCAGCAGTGGGTGATTTTACGACATCAAAAAAACATTTAGATATTTTTCAAACCAAGTTAGGGAAAGACCCTGCCGTTGCACAAGTTATAACGCGTTTTAATGATTGGTCCTCTCTTTATAAAAGTGGCAGGATTAACCTTGCTGCAGCAACATCCTCTATCCCTCCTCTACATCAACCTTTCGGATCACCAGCCCCTTCAGGGGGAGGAGCAACTTCGGGAGGAGCAACTTCGGGAGGAGCAACTTCGGGAGGAGCAACTTCGGGAGGAGCAACTTCGGGAGGAGCAACTTCGGGAGGAACGACAACTGTTGGATCAACGACAACATCCACCTCCTCCGAAGGAACCCCACCTATCTCTCCTGCTTTAACGCCCTCAGGGGGAGGAAGCTCAAGCACTGGAGATGGATCAACAAGTAGCATCGACACCATAGCAACGACTGAAGAAGCTGAAACAGTGTTGGACCTCCCCACAACAACGGAAACTAGCGCCAGCCAAGGGCCCCAAATTATTGTAGATTGTTATATGCTCCGAATGGAAGAGACGGCTTCGACCTCTAAAGGCAATAATATTCTGGAAAACCTTGCTGTTACTCTTAACCCCGGAGGTTTTACAGCTTTCAGAGGTCAATTGGGAGGAACCAGCCTTCCTTCGGGACTCTCAGCTGGTCAAAACCAAAACAGTGCCGTACTCGCAACTGACACGGGGTTTAAGGCTAATCAAGCTGTCGCAGCAAACGCAGGGGCTGCTTCCATTCTCACGCCGTCTACCTCGACATTCAGCCTCTTCAACAAGGGCTCTATTACAGGGAGTGTTTTTGCCTCTGGGATTACTTGGGCAGGACTTACTTATAGCCTTAATATCGCCAATGCGGTTGACTTACGCACTGAAGTTGTAAGCCGTCCTTCTCTTATGACTTTTCTCCAAAAACAATCCGTCTTTTTTTCAGGAGATGAGCTTGTTATTGGACTTTCAGGACAGTATGGAGGAACCTTAACGAAATACCCTGTTGGCGTTACACTTATCGTTACGCCAGAATCTTTGGACGGAGACATGTTAACCCTCACCATTACAATTGAAGGAAGCATTCTCACACAACCCAATCCTAATCTTCAACAGACAGTGACTGTAGGAAAAACGCGGGTTGATACTTTTGCAAAGGTACGCCTTGGTGAAACGCTTATGTTAGGAGGACTTTATGAACGACAAGAGCTTTTCTCAAAAGACGGCTTCCCAGGACTTCGGGATATTCCTATCGCTCAATATTTTTTCTCTAATGAGTCCACCCTCAATTCACGTCGCTCAATTATATTTATGCTAACACCTCGTTCACCAGATCTTGTGAAGAGTGCTGTTAATCGAGCTATGTCGAGAGATTGTCGACAACCCAACCTTGCCGAACTTACGAGCCGAAATCCAGACTGGTTTTCCACCAGTCCTAACTTAGTTCCTCTTTTTAACTATATTTCAAAAGATCCCGTCATTTATTATGAATTTAGATCAGGTGATATTCTTCCGCCAAGTTGGGGATGGGAGCCCATCTTTGAAGATAAGCTCGAGCAACTTAAAACCTTTTTATATTATTAGAATCAATCGATTGTATCGTTGCTCCCCATCCGATATTTTTAACTTTTTCTATCATCCTTGGACTAATAAATGCTAAAAAAACGTCAAGCAATCGATCCAGCCCGCACACTTCTTTCTTTCTTTCAAAAAATTTGATATACTAAAGGTTCTTGAAAAGAGAGGCTCGAATGATAAAAGAAGGGTACTATCGAAATCCTACCCTCTATAAAGACACCCTTGTCTTTGTAGCAGATGATGATTTATGGAGCGTGCCCCTTAAAGGGGGAACAGCAGAACGCCTTACTTCGGGTGTAGGAGAGGCGAATGAACCTGCCTTTTCTCCAGATGGCAAGTGGATTGCGTTCACAGGAACCTACGAAGGACATCCAGAAGTTTATATCATCCCTGCAGAAGGGGGAGAGACACAACGTCTGACTTATATTTCTGAGGGCTCTTTTGTTGTTGGGTGGGCTTCTTCTCAAAAGATCATTTTTGCCTCCACTAAAAATAATCCTTTTCGCTTGCGCTCTCTTTACACGGTGGACCTTAAAACAGGGTACGTTGAGAGAATCCCCTGTGGTCCTGCAAACTTTATTTCCTATAATTCTAAAGGACCAGGGTCTGTTATTCAACGCCATGGCCATGGATATGTGTCTTGGAAACGGTATCGTGGGGGAACAGCGGGGGAGCTTTGGATTGATCTCAAAGGCAATGGAGAGTTTAAAGAGCTCATTGAGATTAAGGAAAACTCCTTGCGCCCTCTTTGGATTGAAAATCGCATTTATTTTATTAGCGACCACGAAGGGTACGGAAACGTTTTCTCTTGTGCACTTGATGGGACAAATCTTAAGCGCCACACCTCCCATGAGGATTTCTTTGTGCGGGGCTTAGTCCATGATGGACAGTCATTTGCCTATGCAGCGGGCGGAGAATTATATCGGTTTTCACCTCAAGAAAAAACACCTCAAAAAGTTACTATTGATTTCAAATCCTCCTTTTCTCAAAGAGCAAGAAAGTTTGTTGATCCCTCAGCTTATCTGTCTCATTACGCATTGAATAAAAAAGGAACACGTCTTGCTGTCATAACGCGTGGCAGACCTTTCTCCTTTGCGAATTGGGAAGGGGCTGTCCACCAATATGGAGAAAAAAACGGAATCCGGTATAAGGCCGCAGCCTGGCTTCATGATGCAAAACGTCTTTTAATCGTCAGTGATAGAGAAGGGGAAGATCGTCTGGAAATTCACGACTCTGACCCCCTTCAAGCGCCAAAGCTGTTTAAAAAAATGGACTTAGGGCGCATCCTGTGTCTTAAGCCATCTCCCATTCAAGACGAGGTCGTTTTTGTTAACCATCGATGTCAGCTTTTCCACCTTAATTTAAAGACACAAAAACTCCATCTTGTCGACACAAGCTCCTTTGGGGACATTGGAGGGCTTGAGTGGTCTCCCGATGGAAAGTGGATCGTTTATGACTTTCCATTAGATGTGCGTTTAAGAGCGATTAAGCTTTGCAACATCAAAACCTTTAAGCATCAAGTTATCACGCGACCTTTGCTCACAGATTTTCGACCTTCTTTTGATCCGGACGGAAAGTATATTTATTTTCTCTCAAAGCGAACCTATACCCCTTATGCAGATACGCTGCAATTTGAAATGGGCTTTCCGAAAGGAGTAAAACCCTATCTCATTCTTCTTCAAGACACCTTAACGTCTCCTTTTATTCCCACGCTCAAAGAGGAAGACGATGCCCTAAAAAAGGAAGAAAAAAAGGAAAAGAAGAAAGAGGACGGCAGCATAAAAGAGATTAAAATTGATCTCAAAGGAATTGAAAATCGAATTGTAGAATTTCCTGTCGCCGAAGGTGACTACACGCTTATCCATGGTATTCCGGGAAAAGCCCTCTACCTTTCCGCCGCTCTTCAAGGGGCCCTTAATTGGGATGAGGAAGATGTAAGAACGCGGGGCAAAATAGAATGCTACGATTTTGCAACTCAAAAGGAAGAAACACTTGTGTCCCAAGTGTCCTCTTTTATTCTTTCAGAAGATCATCAATGGCTCTGCTATTATGGGGCAAAAAAACTGCGTGTCATAAAAGCTGGTGAAAAACCACAAGACAATGATTCTTCTTATCGCAAAGGAGGCTGGATTGACCTGTGCCGCATAAAAATCTCTGTTGATCCTTTCAAAGAATGGGCCCAAATATTTGACGATGTGTGGCGTCTTCAAAAGGATTTCTTTTGGACAGAAGACATGTCTCAAGTGGATTGGGCAGGTATTTATAAACGGTATCGCCCCCTCTTAGATCGCGTTGCGACGCGAGGAGAACTCTCGGATCTTATTTCTGAAATGCATGGAGAATTAGGCAGTTCCCATGCTTATGTTTTTGGCGGAGATTTTCGCCAACAAGCTCAGTACCCTCTTGGAGAATTAGCGTCTGATCTTACATATGACAAAGCTCACAAGGCTTACCGAATTTCGAACATTGCCCAAGGGGATCGCTGGAAGCCCTCACAAACCTCTCCGCTTACCTCTCCTGGACTTGGCATTAAGGAAGGAGATTTTGTGCTCGCCGTCAATGGTCAAAAGCTAGATGAATCAATCTCTCCTCAAAAGTTACTCGTTAATCAAGCCAAGAATATGGTGTCTCTTGTTGTCAAAGAGGAAAAGACAAAAGAAAGAACCATTTGTGTGCGCACGCTTGCGTCTCAAACGTCTATTCGCTATCGAGACTGGGTTGAAAAAAATAGGGCTTATGTCCATGAAAAAACAAAAGGACGCGTAGGATATCTCCATGTGCCAGATATGGGCATCCATGGATTTGCCGAGTTTCACCGGGGATTCTTGGCCGAACTGGATCGAGACGGCCTTGTGATCGATGTCCGCTTTAATGGGGGCGGCAATGTGTCTGCTCTCCTGCTTGAGAAACTAAGTCGAAAGCGTCTGGGGTACGATCAAAGCCGCTGGTGGGGAGCCATGCCCTATCCTCTTGAGTCTCCCATGGGACCCATGGTGGCTTTAACGAATGAATACGCAGGATCCGATGGAGATATTTTTTGCCACAGCTTTAAAGCACTGAATCTCGGGCCTCTTATTGGGAAGCGAACCTGGGGAGGTGTGATCGGCATCTGGCCGCGCCATAATCTTGTGGATGGTGGCGGAACCTCTCAACCAGAATTTTCATTTTGGTTTAATGACGTAGGCTGGGGCCTAGAAAACTACGGCGTAGACCCAGATGTCGAAGTTGAAATCACGCCACAAGAGTATGAAAAAGGACAGGATCCGCAGCTAGATCGAGGAATTAAGGAAATTCTTATGATTTTGAAATCATCTCCTCCCTTAACACCCTTTTCAACACAACGGCCGAATCTTGCGCCTCCGAAGTTGGAGAGAGGAAGTGACGATTAAGAGAGGTCTTTTGAAGGATGTTACCCCAATTATAGAAACACACTTAAGCACCTTCAAGTGAGTTGACATTACCTTCAACCAGTTTTCATATATGTAGTCTGATCTTCCCTTTAAGGTAGACGTAGTTGCATGGAGAGACTTTACTCCAGAATTTCAAAAGGAAATTGAAAAGGATCTGGAGATTGTAGTTTTATAGGGTATGGTAAGGAATTAAGATTTAATATTTATTTTCTTGATTTTTTCAGAAAAGTCGATGATTTTTGCTGTCAGATGAAAATCTAAAATAAAGGATGCCATGCCTCTCCATCAAACAGATGTTGCCATTATTGGAGCAGGGCCCGTCGGGCTTTTTGCTATTTTTGAATGTGGCATGATGCGCTTAAAGTGCCATGTCATTGATACTCTTGAGATGGTAGGAGGACAATGTACCGCTCTTTACCCTGAAAAACCCATCTACGACATCCCTGGATTCCCTAAAATTCTGGCGGCTGACCTTATTAAAAATCTCAAAGCCCAAGCTGACCCCTTTGAGCCCGTCTATCACTTAAATCAACAAGTCACTCACCTTGAAAAAACACCTGACGGATGCTGGCGCCTCGAAACTTCCACAGGAACAGTCTTAAATGCGAAAGCTGTCCTTATTGCAGCCGGTGTTGGAGCTTTCGGCCCCAATCGCCCTCCTTTGGAAAACCTTGAGGTCTTTGAAGATAAAAGTGTTTTTTATTATGTGAAAAACCGGGAAGATTTTCGGGATAAGCATCTTGTTATCGCAGGTGGAGGGGACTCTGCCGTGGATTGGGCCATTTCTCTCTCAGAAATTGCAAAAAAAATTACAGTCGTTCACCGACGTCCTAAATTTAGGGCCGCCCCCGAAAGCGAGGCCAAGCTTAACAAGCTTGCGGAGGAGGGTATCATTGATCTTGCAATTCCCTTTCAATTGGAAGGATTGCTTGGAAATAATGGGCTTCTTACCACTGTTATTTTAAAATCCTTGGAAGGGGAGATACAGGAAGTTTCTGCAGATGTACTTCTTCCCTTTTACGGTCTTTCTATGAACTTAGGACCCATTGCCCATTGGGGGCTTCAGCTTAACGCCACACACATTATGGTGACTCCTGAAGATTGTGCGACAACTGTGCCTGGTATTTTTGCCATTGGAGACATTGCGACATACCCTCATAAGCTAAAATTAATTTTGACCGGCTTTGCAGAAGCAGCACAAGCAGCTCAGACGATCTGGAAAATTGTTCATCCTGGAGAAGCCCATCACTTTGAGTATTCTACAACGAGCGGAGTTCCAGCTCTATAAGCTTTCTCATAAATAAGTGCCATACCTCCCCCACTGTCATCCTCGGTGTAAGAAATACTAATGTTTTCCGCAAGGAAAACATTAGTATTTCTTACACTGAGGATCTTCTATCAACATAACAGTGTGCTTTAAGAAGATCCTCGATTTAAGAAGCTCTAAAGCCTCCGAACAAGTCGGAGGCAAGAGCTTCTTAAATCAAGGATGACAAGGAAGTGACATAACTCTCTTATCCAAAACTCAGGTTATTTATGAGGAATGGTATACCCCTTCTCAAGCACGCACTTGTTTAAGAGACTCTTCCTCTTCCTGAGCTTCATCTTCAGACAAGATTTTTGGCAAGATGCACGTGACTTGAGTTCCTTTATAAACATCTGAAGAGAGGTGAACGCGGCCTCCATGAAGTTCAATGATGTTTTTCACAAGAGAGAGTCCAAGTCCTGCTCCTGTCTGAGAGTCTCCTTTGCCTCGTTCAAATTTTTCAAATATACGAGGTTGATCTTCATGGGAAATTCCCACACCCGTATCACTCACTAAAATTTCCAACTCGTCCTTATTAATTTTTGCGTCAAGGGTGATTTTTCCATCGGGCGGCGTAAACTTAATAGCATTGCTGAGTAAGTTAAAGAGTGCTTGCTTAAGGCGCCGTTCATCAACAACCCATTCTTGCACATCCTTATCATGTTTGTGCGTAAGATGCTGACGATTTGTTTCTGCTCTTTTAGACACAAGCTTAACAACATCTTTCAGCAAGGATGGAATGGCAACAGGGCTAGGTTGAAGGGTTAAATATCCTGCCTCAATAGAAGCTAAGTCCAGAATATCATTGACAAGATGCAATAGTTTATTGGAAGACTCCAGCACCCCGCTAATATAGTCTTCTTGCCGTTCATTAAGCTCTCCGAAATATTTTCGCGAGAGAATTTCTGTAAACCCAATGATCGTCGTAAGAGGAGATCTTAGCTCATAAGACACATTGGCAATAAATTCAGATTTAAGATAGTCCACCGTTTCAAGTGCTTCATTCTTCTCTTGCAATGCCTGCTGAACGAGAGATGTATCGGTCGCATCCGTATAGCTTAAAAGATGATCCCCATTGGGAAGAGGCACATACCCAAAGTTAACGACCGTTCCATCTTTCCTTGAAAGCTGTCCTGTTTTTGGGACACGATCTGTAAAGTTCTCCATGATCTGCGCTTTAAAAGACGCCCAAGCTTCATTATCATAATCAAATAAATATTTCATTTTTTCAATGATATACGTGAGATGTTGCCCAGATTTTATCTCTTCTTCCTCAAAATTCCAGAGGTGGACAAAACTAGGGTTGAAAATTTTAAGACGACTATCGCTTCCTATCACAATGACGCCTTCAAAAAGATTATCAAGAGTGGTTTGGTAAGCATCCAAAAGTGTCTTGTTTTTCCTTTCAAGGGCTAAATAATCGGTTACATCTTCAAACATAAATAAAAGCCCCCCTAAAGGATGGGGAGCGCTGAAGATGCGTAAAGTGCGCTCATCCGGCAAATGCATGAGAGCTTCTTGAGGATCGACTTGTTCTTTAAGCTGAAGAAGGCGCCATTTTTTATAGGAGGGAAAGTCCGCTTCCTCTGGCAATTGGCGCCGGTGGCGAAGTTCTTCAAGAACTTCATCAAGGCGTGGCTTTGTTTTAAGAAAATCATCATCAAAGGTATGCAAAGCCACATAAGCTTGGTTGTAATATTGAAGAGTTCCTTCAGCATCATAAACAGCGATAGCCGTTGACAGATGATCAAGAACCGTATCATGCGCATCCATAAGACGTTTAATTTCGACGTTGGCCTCATTTAGCTCTGTCATATCATAGGCAACACCTAAGGTACCTCCTTGAGGATCCGGCATCTCACAAATACGAAAATGTCGTCTTTCTCCATCAGCAATAGCAGGGCTTTCAAGGACATGAAGCTCTTGGGTATGGAGCGCTTTACGTGCAAGTGTTTTGGCTGAACGAGGCTGAATCAACTCAATTCCTTCTTCACAAACCTTGTTGGGAAGGTCTTGAACGGCCGTTGCATAAGCAAAATTGCAGTAAGTAAGCTTTTGATGGTCGTCACGATGCCAAGCAAGAACAGGGAGAGAGTCGAGAGTATTTTGTAGCTTTTTAAGAAGCTCCTCATTTTTCTGCATCATTTCTAATTGAATATGCTCTTGATGAGCCACATCTGTAATATTATTAAGCAAAAGGATAATTTTCCCCTCAAAAGCCGCGCCCTTGAGCACATAAGACGCTTTGCTTCCCCGTGCATCAACCCTCATTTGAAAGGGGAGAGTCTCATGCAATAATCTCGCAAGAGGAGTCTGAACTTTTATAAGAGAATCAGGATGTAAAAAGGCTTTAAATGCGGCAAGAGAATCAGCAGGAAAATAAGGTGAATGATCAACAACTTGATCCCCTTCACATATAGCCCACTCTTCTCCTTGGGTTAAAAGAAGCTGCCTTAAAAGGTGTGTGGAATTCCGGGCTTTAAGCCACAAAACACAAAATATGCTTGCAAAAATAAGGAAAAAAGAAGGCCACGAAAAGGCTGCAAAAAAGCCACTTGCCCAACACAGAGAGGGCACAGCCCCTATAAATAAAAACAAGGCTATGTTTTTTATTAAATTTTTGAAAGCCTCCATACCCTAATATTAAGCATAAAACTCTTTTTTCACAAGAGAGTCTTTACGATCTTATTGAGAAGCTTGCTTTAAAATATAAGGCCACAAATCATGAAGGACGCGGGTGTAGAGATCACGCTTAAAAGGAATGATAAGCTCTAGAATCTCTTCCTTTTCCACCCATTTCCACGCCCGAAATTCAGGATGATAGGTATGAATATTGATGTCTTCATCTTGCCCTCGAAACCGCAAGGCATACCAAATTTGTTGTTGGCCCTTGAATCTACCACCCCACAACCGTTCTGCAAGAGGTGTGGGTAAATCGTACTTATACCATATTTTTGATTTAACAATGATTTCAACATTGCGGGTTCCAATTTCTTCTTGGAGCTCCCGCAGCATGGCTTGATCCGTGTCCTCATGAGGGCCAATACCTCCTTGGGGCATTTGCCAGGCAGGATCTTTTGTATCATAGCGTTGGCCTACAAAAACTTTATTTTCATCATTAATCAGCATCATTCCAACGGCTGGACGATACAAGGGGTCTCCAAAATCATCTGGGGTTATCATGAATTTCCCCTATTTTATCTTTCCCAGAGGAGCATAAACAACCTCTTGAGAAGAGCAGAGAAGAGCAAAAACCATCCTTATTTGTCTAAATAAGTCTAAAAAAGTAGAAACTGCACTCACTTGAGGAAAAAAATCTTCATCTTTATCTTCCAAGAGTAAAATAATTGTCTCAAGAAGCGTCAAGGATTGAGGATAAACCTCAACCGGCGTTTCCGGAGGAAGGCCACTCTCTTTTTTTGCTAAAGCAAGGGCTGTTTGCAAACCACCCAATTGATCAACAAGGCCCAAAGCCATTGCTTGCTCCCCTGTCCACACTCGACCACGTGCTACTTTTTCTACCTGAAGGGAGTCCATGTTTCGATCTTTTGCCACATGACGTGTAAAAGTATCATACACCTGATCGATCCACGCATTAAGCTTGAGCCATTGTTCTGGTGTATAAGTCTCCGTCAAACTCCACATGCCTGCGTTGTTACTGGTAGATACATGATCCCACGTAATCCCCAGTTTTTCAAAGAGGCCTGTTAAGACGAACTTACCTCCAAAAACGCCAATAGACCCCGTGAGTGTCGCAGGCTGGGCGACAATTTTAGACCCCGCCACAGAAATCCAATACCCTCCTGAAGCCGCTGCATCACTCATGGAAATAATCACAGGCTTTTTTGCATAATCTTGAACGTAGTGGATCATATTATAAATCGTTTCAGCGGCAAGAGGTGATCCTCCTTCTGAATTAATACGATAAACGATGGCTTTAACCTGAGGATCAACCATAGCCGCTTGAAAAGTCTTGCACGTTGCATCTGCACTTATCCCAAGGCTTCCACTTTTCCCTCGCTGAATTGATCCCGACCCAAAGATTAAGGCAACCTTACTTCCCTCTTCTTGCTGAGGAAGAGTATTGAGGTAAGCACTGATTCCTATAAAAGCAACAGACGGCCCCACTTTTTCTTGAATTGCAGGTTTAAGATTTTGATAAAAGTCAATGCGATCAATGAGTTTTGCAGCATAAGCCTCTTGTGTAAGGTAAGGGCCCTTGTTAATAAGCTCACGCACCTGATCATGAGACAGTTTCCGATCCTTTGCAATTCCATCGACGACTTGATCCAGAACTGAGTCTAGGATAGCTTGCTTGGCTTCGCGAGAAGGCTCCGAGCAACCCTCACGGGTAAACATCTCCACAAAAGACTTATATTCCTTTTTCTGGATAAACTCAGCCTTAACACCTAACTTCTCAAGAGCTCCCTTTGCACACAAAACATCCGTTTGAAGCCCCGTCAAGTTAACTGCCCCTAAGGGTTGAAGCCAAATTTCTTCACAAGCGGTTGCTAAATAATACGCGTTCGTCCCTGAGGAAACCTCTCCGAAAGAATCCGTATAACACCAGCTTGGTTTTCCTGTCTTTCGAAAAGCTAAAAGAGCCTCTCGGACTTCTTGAAGCTGGGCCATTCCCAAATCTGGGTCTTCTAAGTGGACAAAAATCCCGCGTATATTTGGATCTTGGGCAGCCTGATGGATGGCGCGGGTCAGATCATAAAGAGAGGCTCCTCCCATCAAATCAAGCCCTTTTGAGCTTGTGTGCTCATTATAAGATCCATGCAGGGTAAGGGTTAGAACAGAGTCTTGCGCTAAAGGCTTTGGAGCAGGAGTCAGGATAGGGAAACCTACGAAATAAAACACAAGACCAAGAGAAACAAAGACAAATCCTACGAGAGCACAGATCCAAAAAAAGGTGCGGAAGAGAAACTTAAAAAAGGTTCGAATCATTCCTGCCCAGTTCCTGCAACGGTAATATCAGGCGCATCAACGGATTTCATCCCCACCACATGGTACCCTGAATCTACATGCAGAACTTCCCCTGTAACACCGCTTCCAAGGTCACTCAAAAGATAAAGCGCTGATTTTCCCACATCCTCAATAGAGGTATTTCGCTTTAAGGGAGCATTATACTGGTTCCATTTCAAGATATAGCGAAAATCTCCAATTCCAGACGCTGCAAGGGTTTTAATAGGTCCTGCAGAGATCGCATTCACACGAATGTTATCGCCGCCTAAATCAACGGCTAAATATCGCACACTGGCTTCAAGAGCTGCTTTCGCAAGCCCCATCACATTGTAGTGTGGCATGACTTTTTCAGCTCCATAATAGGTCAAGGTCAAAAGACTTCCGCCTTTTGCCATCATGGGTGTTGCATGACGCGCAACTTCTGTGAAGGAATAACAAGAAATATCCATAGAGTTTAAGAAGTTTTTCCGGCTTGTATTGACGTATTTACCCTTAAGCTCTTCCTTATCAGAAAACCCAATGGCATGGACAACAAAGTCAAGGGTATCCCAGTGCTTTTGAAGGGTTTTAAAGGTTTCTTCAACACCATTTTCTAGGCTAACGTCACACGGAATGACAAGAGAGGATCCCACGGAAGCCGCCAAGGGCTCAACGCGTTTCTGTAAGGCTTCCCCTTGGAAGGTAAAAGCAAGCTCTGCTCCATGGTCAGAAAGCGCTTGCGCAATTCCCCACGCAATGGAATGACTGTTAGCAACTCCCATGATAAGGCCACGTTTTCCAGCCATTAATGATGATTTCATGATAAAAATATCTCCCATATTGAAAAGGTTGCCCTAAAATAAGCGCGACAAGGTGTGGGGTCAAGAAGATTGAGCGTTTTTCTGAGAGTTGTGCATGTAGACATCCGGCCCAAGCCAGCTTTTTGGACGTAGATATATCAAAATCGTGACAATTTTTATCAAAACAATTGAATTAGAAATTTTGCCATGTTAAGTTCAGCGCAAAGGAGGATCTCGCGGTCCTTCCTTTTAATGGGTGAATACCACCCACAATAAATTAACTTAACAGAGGAGGTGTAAGTTATGAAATCAGTTGTTTCCCTTTTTCCCACCAAAGACCAAGCGACGGAAAGA
>CANGTV010000040.1 GCA_947457015.1 Alphaproteobacteria bacterium
AGTAACAGTACTCTTCGAGGAGCTAGAGGAAGGGGAGGAACTGCTCGTAGAAAGAGGTGCACTCACCGTACTCTTCGAGGAGCTAGAGGAAGGGGAGGAACTGCTCGTAGAAAGAGGTGCACTCACCGTACTCTTCGAGGAGCTAGAGGAAAGGGAGGAACTGCTCGAAAAAGAAGATGAAGGAGAGCTGCTTATTGAGGAGCTAGAGAAAGAACTCGAGGAAGAAGAGCTCGAGGGACTCAGAGAAGAATCCATGGAATTGGAAGAACTTGAAGAAGAGCTCGAGGAGCTAGAAAAATTTTGTGAGCCCTGCTTGGTGCTCGTTTTGTCAAAATTCTCCAAAGCACACTTAAGCATATTTTGCGGTGTATCAAAGTCACTTCGAGAAATACCTTCGAGCACGCTAAATGAAGAGTATTGGCTAAGAGTTATCCCAAATATCTTTGCAAGAGGCTCTAAGATAATTCTGCTCCTAGCGTATAAGGTGTTCTTCTGTTCAAGCTCCTGGAATAAAGATTCTGCTTGTAGAAGTGTCAAATAATCTTTTTTTATTCTTTGAGGGTCATTAGACTGAATGGCTTCTGGAACGTAATTTTGTAATAAATAAACATAATTTTGACCCTCTTTAGTATTTGGAAAAAGAGAATTAATGGTTTTTTGCCTCTCAGTAAGGTCGGTTTCCTGTGTTTTTAAGCGATCACATTCCTTTTTTACATGGGTGGTTGCTTTTTCCAGTTGTTCTTTCTCTGACATGGCTAAGCTGGGAGAAGAAACGCATACTTGCAACGCCAGCACAAGGGCAGATGTTGAATAAAGAAAATTTTTGCTAATCATAATAATAATCCTTAATAAATAATAATATTTAAATTGCCTGGGTGTTTTTTAAATAATTAAGGCTCTAAAAAAATCAATATCTATTTCAGGCAATTAAATTTAGGAAGAAGAGTGTTTTTTCTTAAAGTGAGGAGAATTTTGGGAAGGGTGCATTCTATACGTGTGCAACTTTTGCCGATGAGAAAAACGGTCTCATTAAATTCACTCTCTTCAAAAGAGAAAAGATTTCCTGAAATTTTATAAAGATTTGGATTAAAGCCAAGAGCTATAAATATAAGCCCCGTATTCTATCACCTTAACAATTTGTAATTCGAGTGCGTATAAAAATAAAACACTCTTATCATAGTAATTAGGAACTATAATATTGCTTGTCAAGGAGCTTGTCAGATATTTTTGTCTTTCACGCGTTAGTCCTTGACAGGAATGCTGAAAATAGTATTCTCCTTTTAGTTTTCTCAATGGATTTAAAGAACGATGGCAAAGCAAAACACAATCACGATTAAGATGGAAAGCACGGCGGGAACAGGTTTTTTCTATGTGAAGAAAAAAAACCCTCGCACCTTGACTGCAAAATTGACAATGCGTAAGTACGACCCCAAGGTACGAAAGCACGTTGAATTTAAGGAAACAAAGATTAAGTAGCAAACGAGGGGGCTCACCCATTCTTGTCATCCCCGAGCTAGGGATGCTTTGTTTTCATCAAGAAAACATTAGCATTCCTTCATCGGGGATCTCATTGAAGGCGCATCGGTTGTTTATATAAGATCCCCGATCAAGTCGGGAGCAAGAACTTCTAAGTCGGGGATGACAAAGGCGAGGTGAGTGTTGTCACTTCTTAGAAAAAATTTTCTCCCTCACAACGACGCTGCAAAAGAGACAACACCCATGCCCCACATCTCTTTAATAGCTCCCTCCTTTCCAATCCCTCAAGAAGAGGTCAACTTAACAAAAAAATATCTTGAAGGCTTAGGTGTGCGTGTCACGGTACCTTCTGATCTTTTAGGTGAGGATCTTCTGTGTGCACATCAAGATGAGAAGCGATTCTCTCATCTTAAACAAGCGCTTCAAGACCCTTCGGTGGATATTGTCTGGTTACTTCGAGGGGGATATGGGCTTACCCGCCTCATTCCTGACCTTTTTAAACTAGAGAAGCCAGCAAAAGAGAAGTTATTTATTGGCTTTAGTGATGGGTCCGCTCTCCATGTCTTTTTAAACCAAAAATGGAATTGGGTATCCCTCCATGGACCAGGGGCTAATCAGATGTCGAGAGCAAAGGTGGGTCAGAACACCATAGAGGCGACTTGGCACTTCTTGAAAGAAGGAACGGGCTCTTATCACCCTCCTGCGTTGATACCTTTCAACACAGCTGCACGCAATATGTCCTCTCTTTCAGGGGAGGTCACGGGTGGTAATCTGTGCGTTTTAACGTGTAGTTTAGGTACTGACTGGCAAATTAATGGCTCTGGTAAAATTCTTTTTCTCGAAGACATTGATGAACGCGGATATCGGGTAGATCGCATGCTGACGCATCTCGAGCAGGCTCGTGTTTTTACAGATGCACAAGCCATTGTTTTGGGGGATTTTGTTCGAGGCAACGAGGCTAACGGGACCTCTTTAATTCCTGCTGTCCTTAAACGCTTTGCAGAAAGCACTCCTCTTCCTGTCTTTTCCTTGCCGGGTTGTGGGCATGGCGAGGAAAATTTCCCTTTGCCTTTCAATACGCCTCTCACTTTTGCGGTAGCTGAGAGATAGAGAAAAACACTACACCTCTTCACAACTTAAGCAGATTATGCTAGGTCTAAGCTATTCTCTTGGGGGATAGTTTAGCGGTAGAACTCCCGGCTCTGGACCGGGCAACTCTGGTTCGAATCCAGGTCCCCCAGCCAGTTTTTCTTTATATTTTATTTAATAATTCTACTCTTTTATAAAAATAAGTGGTATCATTAGAAAAAAATAAATAATGGGGGGAATGCTCGCGTGACATCTGATGCGACATATTTATTAAACATTCTGGCTTTCCTTATCGCTGCTGTAGGAGTTGTGTTTTTATTTCGTCGCATCAAAATCAGCTCTGTCCTCGGCTATTTAGTAGCGGGAATGTTGATTGGCCCCCATGTCTTAAAAATTATCACAGATCCTACAAAAACCCATTTTTTGGGAGAGTTGGGAGTCGTTTTCCTTCTCTTCACTTTGGGACTTGACCTTCCCCTGCAACGTCTTCAATCCATGAGAAAATATGTCTTTGGTGTTGGAATTGCTCAAGTTTTTTTAACGGGGGCTCTTTTTACGATTATTGGTTTTTGGGCAGGCTTATCAAAAGAAGCCGCTCTTTTGGTAGGGGGGGCCTTTTCTTTGTCTTCAACGGCTGTTGTTATGCAACTGCTAAATGACCGAAAGGAACTTGCTACCCGCTTTGGGCGTGTTTCCTTTGCAGTTCTCTTGTTTCAAGACCTTGCCGTCATTTTTTTGCTTGTTTTAACAACGACTTTAGGGACAGAAGGGTCAAATATTTTTCTTGAGATTTCTTATGCGATCTTAAAAGCCGCTCTTGCCTTTGTCATTATTATAGGTCTTGGGCGTCTTGTTTTTCGCCCGCTTTATCGGGCTGTTGCAATGAGTGGAAATGCTGAGCTTTTTATGGGAACAACATTTTTGGTCGTTCTTGGAACAAGTTTTGTAACAGAAATGTCAGGCCTTTCCATGGAATTAGGGGCTTTTTTGGCAGGCATTCTTTTGGCGGAGACGGAATATCGTCATCAAGTTGAAGCGGATATTCAGCCTTTCCGAGGGCTTTTGCTCGGTGTTTTCTTTATGTCTGTGGGGATGGGAATTAATATCACAGTCTTACTAAATTGGTTTTCTGTGGTGATTATTCTGCTGGTCTTTATGCTAGCATTAAAATCTCTTTTAATCTTTGCTGTCTCACGATTTAATGGATTAAGAGCCTCTACAAGCTTGAGGGCTGCTTTCTTATTGGCGGGAGGAGGGGAATTTGTTTTTGTGGTTTTTTCACCTTCCGTAGCACAACAATTTTTGCCGCCTCTTCTAACAGATATTTTATTTTTGGTTGTTACCCTTTCTATGGCGATGACGCCTCTCTTAGCATACTTGGGAAAGGTGTGTGCGGATAAATTCCAAGCGCAAGAAACGCACTCTGATCTTAAGAGCGCCTTTGAAGAGGTAGGGGAGCTTAAAGGCCATGTTATTATTGCTGGCTTTGGACGGGTGGGGCAAATGCTTGGAGACCTTCTGGCGTCACGCTTTATCCCCTTTGTGGCCCTTGATACAGATATGCGGCGTGTGGCTGAGGGCAGGGAAAAAGGGTGGCCTGTCTTTTTTGGAGATGCGAAAAGCGTTGAGGTTTTAAAAGCAGTTGGCGCAGATAATGCGAAGGCTGTGGTCATTACGCTTAATCAAATGACATCTTCTGTTCGGACAGTTATGATGTTGCGACGTCATTTTCCAGATTTACCCGTGTGTGTAAGAGTTAAGGATCACAAACACCAAGATAAGCTCATTGATACAGGGGCTCGTCTCGTTATCCCTGAAACTGTTGAGCCCACGGTTCAATTAGCAACATCTGTCCTTCACATCATCGGCATGCCAACTGATGAAGTGGGGCAGCTTATTGATACTTTTCGTCGACAGCAGTGGTTGATGAATGAGGGAAAGTAGGGACTTCAGGATAAGCCTTGGGATTGGCAAGGCAATACTGAACGATGGGGTGAAAATTATCAGAGGTGTCAACCTCCACAAATTCTACAAAAGTTCCTTCGTCAAATCCTCCACGTTCCTCTCGTTTTTGAAGGCGGAGTTGCTCAATCGTTTCCATCTTAATTTCGTAACAGCGGGCGAGTGTAGCCAAAATTTCTAAGAGATCAGCCAATTCTTCTTGAACATCTTCTGGCGTGAGAGCAGAGGAGAGCTCTTCTGCTTCTTCCATAAGTTTAAGTTTTAAATGATAAAGATGCTCCTCAACAGGCAAAACGTGCTTTGAAACACGGGCTCCTTTTCTTTCAAGCATTAAAGGAGCCTTATCTCGGACAAGCTTGTCCATTTTAAAGCGTCGTCGAAGGATCATCCAAGGGTTATGGGTTTAGGCTGATATTAAAGTATTGCTCAACCATCTTCCTGACAGGTTGGCTTTCCCAATCAATTCCACCTGCAATACGGCCAAGTTCGTTTCCGTTGGCATCAATAAAAATTGAGGTAGGAAGCCCACTTGCCCCAAAAGCGCCCATCAGCTGCCCTGAGGAATCCAGATAAATGGGAAGATTTTTGTAGTCATGACGCGCAAAGTAAGCCTTCACTGTGCCAAGTCCGCCACTATCTTCAGAAAGAGAAATAATCGTTCCGCCTTGCTCTTGAAATTTTTTAGCAAAGCTATTGAGGGTTCCCATTTTTTTGACACACACAGGACACCA
This sequence comes from Alphaproteobacteria bacterium, assembly GCA_947457015.1. Classification (GTDB taxonomy): domain Bacteria; phylum Pseudomonadota; class Alphaproteobacteria; order UBA9655; family UBA9655; genus UBA9655. The sequence continues at coordinate 5,259 of CANGTV010000040.1, forward strand.
GGTCGCCCAGAAATTTACAATCAACGGTCCCCCTGTAAACTCAGAGAGAGTGTGTTGCTTTTGGCTTTCATCAAGGAAAGGAGTTTGCATGAGACTGCCAGCTGCTTGAGGGAGGGCGGCGCGTACACAGCAGGGCTCATACCAATAGGTGAGGCCTGCAAAAAAGACAATGACCAACCCTATGATAACTAAATTATCTTTCTGCTTCCAAAATGACATGATTTTCTCCCTCAAATGTGATTATACTCCTATACTTGAAACTTTACCACGAGATCAAAGATGAATCTATCTAAAATTGCGATCTATGTTTTAATTCCTGCTTGTTTCTTATTAACGAGTTGTGGACGTAAAATGCCCCCTCAACCTGCAGAGGGCTCAATCATTACCTATCCGTGCCCTTATCCCAAGCCGGAATGCTAGTTTATTATCGACTCATTTTCTGGAAATTTTTTAATTATTCTTTAAGATTTTGGTGCTAGGTGTGCAGTTGCCTTTGGTAACGTTAATCCTTTTCAAGGAGCACCTACAGATAACAGTGGACAATTACGTGTTGATTGTACGAACAACTCTAGGATCGATTACACCTTGGACTTAAACGTTGGTACGGGGGGAGGTAGCTTTAATCCACGAAACATGCTTTCAGGGTTAAATACATTAAATTATAATTTATTCACAGATGCTGGATATACGATCATTTGGGGAGATGGAACAGGAGGAAGTGGTCGTATAAGCCGTGTTAACACGCGGTGTTTCTCTAACAATGGTGGCTATCCTCATACAGTTTATGGTCGACTTCCCGGAGCTCAAACAACTGCCGTTGCTGGCGCTTACACGTCTACAATTACGGCAACTCTTACATATAATTAGTAATGTAATCGCACCTTCTCTTCAGGATCGCTGGGGCGTTACCCGGACAGGGTCTCCTGAAAGAAGGGATTGTCCAAGCCAAGACCTCCAACCCAAATAGCTTTTTTGTGAAAGGAAAGTGGACGGGGGTTTTTCGACCTTATAGGTCATGCTAAAATCTAAGGAGGGATCTACATAAAGTTGAGTGAGGTCTTTTAAACGAGGGAAGCCTGACCCATTGGGAAGAAAAACATCAAGTTGACTTACAGTCAGGGGCCCAAGATGAATGGAAAAGTGGCTTGCTTGATCCCATGCATGTGTTCCTAAGACAGCTCCTTGCCCGAGGAGTTGCCATTGTCCCTTCTTGCCTAGTTTTGTGACTTGATCTGAGGAGAGTGCATGCCAGTATCCAACGCACTTTTCTATACGAACGGGAAGGTTAAAATAGCTGGCTAAAACGCTCTCTAAGCCTTGAGCTGACCGAGGGTGAGTCCAATAGAGTCCCGCGTAATCTAAAAGGCTGCGATCTGGCACATGGAGACGGTTTTGAAGCGCAGGTTGAGCGAGTCCCACAAAAGCCTTTAGTCCTTGAGCAATTTCTGTTTTTTCAGGAGATTTGGTGTTGAGGCTGATCAGATATTGTTTGCGAATACGATGAAGAATTGAAATGAGACGATGATTAAAAATATCGAGAAAATCTTTGAGACTTGTATCCCCCCCACGCACACGCTGGATAATCATTTCCGCATAAGGAAAGGGGAGGGGGCCTTGAATACCTGCAAGCCCCATAAAATTTACATTAAGAATAGGAGGCTCATGGGAAGGAGAGATTTGTGGGAATTGAAGAGAGTAAATATCACTCGATAAAGATTCAAAGTATACACGTGACTTGACGCTTGCCACTTCTTCTGAGGGATTTACCGTTTCTCCAAAAGGGATAGCTTTTGGGTGAAGATATTCTAAGAGCTTAATGGCTTGATGAAATTCAAACCGATAAGGCTCGTTTAAAAGAACATCCTTTACAGTAGGGGTTGACTTCCGATTTGTGCGGGCCATCGTTTCCAAATTCCATCGCTATGAGTGCTGAAAAGAGTGAGTTCTGTAAAAGAGTTTAATGAGACATAAAGGCTGAAAAATTCATTAAGGACAGAGGCCAACATAAATCCTCCTTGTCCTGCGAAGGGCGTCTCATTTGTTGTTAAGGTAATGCTGAGTCCTTGAACGAAGCCTCTCCAAGCGTCATTGCCTCTGCGGCGCATGACAGGGGTATAGGTTATTTCTTGAAGGGCCGTAATCTCAGGATGAGACTTGCTTCTATTAAGCCCTGAATAAAGCTGTAAAAGCTCCTTAAGAGCGAGAATTGACTTTTCAGTGCCACTCAAGCTGAGGTGATTTAAGGAAAGCTGTGAGATTAAACGCCATTGCGACTCCCCGTCTAAAGAGGGAGGGATTTCTAGGGTGGGCTGTTCAAGGCAAGTAATCGTTGTCGAAGGAATGACGCCATCAACTTGAAGAGTTTCTCCCGCTGGAATGTATGACGCGAGGTCTCGGTTTGTGCATAAAGTGTAAGCATACACAGTTTGCTTCCCAGGCTTTTGAGGCGTAAAATTATAATCCACAAAAGAAAGATTAACTTCTGTTCCGGGAATTTCTGGGACAGTAGAAGGGGATCGGGTGGAATGCCAAAAAAGTCCGTTATCTCTGGCCTCTATATCGTAGTCGTAAGAAAAATAAGGGGCAAAGACTTCACCTTCTTTTCCTCCTTCTGTAGCAGCGATAACTTTTAAGACACTGTGAATTTCTGTTGTATCCTCATTGCGTTGATCCCCTACAAGTCGATATGAGACGGATTGATAATTCAAATCGATAGGCTCACTAATTTTAGGAAAAAGATTAATAATGGGAGTGCATCCCAAAAGAAAATTATTTTTATCTATGTGAAGACTATCAGTTCGAGAGAGATCCGCGAGAGGAAGATAAATATCCACATATTTTTTTGCGCCTATCGTTGAAAAATTCTGGATATCCAAAAACTTAAATTTATTTGGAAAAACAAAATATTCATAAAGCAGTCGATAGGCATCGAGAGTTTTATGAGGATAGGGAATTAAGGCTTCTTCTGGCTTAAAACCTACAGGCATGAGCGATCCTGTAGGAAGCTGCTGAGGGGTATCCGCTGTGTCTGCTTGGATAAACACAGGAGTTGGCTCATTTGGAAGATATCCAAAAATACTATCATAAAGAGCTTGGGTTGTAAGTGAATCTCCCGAGAGGAAAAACCTTAAAAACGAAGGGTTCAGTTCATTAAGGGCACCGTCATATCGTTGGACTCGAATTTTTAAGATCCACTGAGTTGAAAGAACAAGAGGAGAAACAGGGCTTTGGTCGACATTCATGATGCGCGCTTCAGATACCTCAAAAGGCCATAACTCCACAGGATATGTCGTTTGAAAGCGACAGGTTTTTTTTTCTTGAGCCTCAGTGAAGAGAGGGGTTCCTCGTGGAACCGTGTATCCAGCTGTGGTTTTGCCAAGATGAGGAGACAGCTTAAATGAGGCAATGGCCGCTGAGGGAAATGGGGCTGTAAATTGAGGGTAAATAACGCCTAAAAGGGTATTTGTGAATTGAATATAGCGGTTGTCCAATTCCTTTTGGAGGCGTCCTGTCAGAAAAGCAAAGGATTCTAAGAGTCTTTGCACATGAGGGTCCGATGACCCCGTTGGAGACATGTTTAAATTTTGAGCAATTTTTGGATATTGAGAAACAAATTGCGCTCCTGCCCGGCGTAAGTACATCATTTCTTGCTGGTAGTAATCCAGCATTTGCTCAAAATGTTCCCGACTCAACGGAGGCTCCCTGTTTTTTAGTTTCTTATAAGGAGTGTACTTTAAAATGAGGAGAAGTTCTATAGCTTAAGAAGTTGCCACCGGTCAGTTTTATCCCGACTGCTTAACGTTTGTCATCCCCGAGCTAGCAATGCTTTGTTTTCTGCAAGAAAACATTAGCATTGGTTCATCGGGGATCTTGGTCGATCTCTGCTCTGTTGAGAGAAGATCCCCGATCAAGAAGTTCTAGGATTTTCTTTGAAAATCAAGAACTTCTAAGTCGGGGATGACAACAGAATTAACAGCACTTCAAAATTTGACCGGTGAGAAGGCTTAAGCTATTTAGACTCTCCACAAATTTCCGTCCGTTAACAAAATCGTAACGCATTCATAGGATAATTTTTTTGGATTATTAATTAAAAGAGAGACGCGCACAAATGATTTTACGAGTTCTCAGAGAAGAAGTCACCGCCCGTCTCTCTGAGGGTATACCCGGGGCAATAACTTTAAAAAAGGAGTTCAAACATGGAAAATAAATCTCTTCAAATATCAAGAATATTTAGCTTTGTTAATCGTATATCTTTAAAACACGCTGGCCTCTTAGTCGGTGCTATGGTCTTGGTTGAGACTCAGGGTTCCGTCAATGCAGGTCCGGCAAGCACACCTATGTGTCTGGGAGCACCAAGTTCCTCCATAAACGTCCATGATGCCATAGACACCTGCTCGGCCCTCATTGGATGCGATAACGTCAAAAGTGTGTCTGAGAGTACAGCGAAGGGGGTATGTCCTAAGCCTGGCCTAGTGATTTGCAATTGTTCAAAAAAGTAGTGAGTGAGAAAAAAGTCTTCTGTTAGAGCATTTTTTGTTTAAATTAACAGATAAGCAACCTAAAGACGGGAGTTGTGTCTTGCTCCTGGATGATGCGCATACAGAAGCGTATGCTAGGTGCGGCTAATGAAACACTACAGGAAAGAAGTAGATTTTCTTGCTTAAAAAAGCCAGGCGCTTGGGCTAGAAAAGTCATTGTTTTCTTGTGAAAACAAGGCTTTTCTTACCCAAGAGCTCGCCCTCGCAAAGACGGGGACAACAAGTTAGTTCATTGAATGCGTTGCAATTTTTTTTAGGTGTAGATTCTTTGTGCAAGTAAATAGCGGGAAGAAGCGGGTAAGACAAAGCGTTTCTTCCTGCATTGATCATTTTAGTGCGAAGCAAAGAAGGAAATTCTGTTTGTATAAGAACAAGATGAGGGTTTTCCTGAAGAGTAAGAAGCCCATGAGCTGCATAAGCAGCAAACTTATCTGCTACAATAGTAGAGAGCTGATCAGAAGTGGGGGTCGGTAAGTCAGCATAATATTGTTGAGGTCTCCATAATTCGCGCATTCTTTCTTTTTCTCTTGATATATCATCGGGCTCAAAAAACTCGGTAAGTCTTTCTTTAACTCTTTCAGAGAGAATCTGCGTTGTACCGCCGCGAGGGAGCTCAGCCAGACTTCTTACAGTAAGCCAAGCATGAGGAAGAGCCATAGAGAGATGCGACTGAACTGCAGAAAGGAACAGTCTCCGCCGTTCCGTTAACTTCTCGAAATCTAAAGTTGTTTTTTTCAAGGTTGGCTGCAAGATTGACCACAGTGCTGGCCACATATAGTCCTCTTCATCACTATCGCCGACCGTAACTGTAAGGGCTACGCGCACTCCTGTGGGGACCAAAAACTTTTCTATAAGGTTAACAAGAGAAGAGGTTTGCGAAAGGAGAAAACTGCCCTTTAGAGAGGTTTGGACATAGTCTTCTGGCGTGTCGGATTGCAGAAGCGAAAAATCTACAGTGGGACAAACGAAAAGAAGAAAATTGAGTTGGCCTGTAAGATGGAGGCTATCTAAAAACATTTTAGCCCGTTGTGTTTCGTCCATTAAATTGAAAGAGAGATGGTTAGAGGCTTTGCAGGAGTGTTGTCTCCACTCATGCAGGGCAATGCATGCATGTGAAGCTTGGGTGTAAATATCTTCAGGATAATTGGGGAAACAAGCTTCAAGAGTACGCCTCACCTTGCGTGTGGCACCGCATAAGTCTTCGGTAATTTCTATGGAATTAATCAATTGTAGAGCAGTTGTTCTGACAATTTTTGGCGCCTGAGCGGTGCGTCGTAGCTCTTTATTTTCACTAGCCACTTGGTTCTCATCATAAGTTCCCATATAAGATTGTCTTAACTCATTCCAGAGAACGCGTGCTTCTATCAAGTAATCAGACGGAGAGAGTTGAGTAAAATCTGGAGTGAGCGGGAGAAGTTGTGTAGCTCGGTCTACTTGTTTTCTAAGATCGCTCCATGCATTATGATAAGCGGCTGTAAATGTAGCAGCTCGGGGCCTGGTTTTAGTACATTGGTTATTGTAATTTTCTAAAGGTTTTTTGAAAGGATCGTTAGGGTCTTCCTTCCATAGGTCTTTAAATAATGCAGTCGAAAAAGCAATGAAGAGGGCGTTATTGCTGCATGTTGAAGGGCTATCTCCTCCTGTCGATGGAGAAGCATCTATTCGTTGGAGGGGAGCACGCGGCGTTACAGGGCTTTTTGAAGCACCGGAAAGGGTTTCCGATGCATGCCTGGGTTGAATTGTAAATGAAAGAGACTCCGTGGTTGTGGAGACGTTGATTAAGAGCTTAAGATCTCTTATTGGATAAACTTCACGAGTAAGAAAAGGGGAAGGCTTGTTTTTAAGAGGAAGTGATGAAGGGTTGCTTGATGTTCTAAGAAGATTGCTTGATATGCTATCGTCTTCAAGGTCGAGAGCAGATATTGAAGATATTGAAATTAAGATGCTCACCCCAAAGGATAGCAGAGATAGCTTCATACAAAACCCCTATTTATTTGTATTTTAATTAAAATTTAACTAAATTTTAGAAAAGAGCAGATGTAAAGTCAACGTCAGAATTAGTATGATAATATAGAAAAATCACTTTAAGAATGGACTAATATAGTGTAAGCTGTAACCCTAAAATAACAATAAAAAGCAGGGAGAAAGAATGGCTTACAGTGTAGACTTTCGAAGGTGCGTCCTAGAA
>CANGTV010000041.1 GCA_947457015.1 Alphaproteobacteria bacterium
AGAGTGTTTTATTAATGAATGTTTTTGCAGTTGGATTGACCCTAGGATCAGGAGCTGAAGCTGTAAAAAAAATACCGCAAATAGACGGGCAGGGTAAATTGTATCAGTGCCGGAGGCTTCCATCAGACGTGAGACAACAATTGCAGTCCGTCACAACGCGAGAGGAGCAAAAAACAGCAACTGCAAAGGCAGAGCGTGAACGTACAAAAGAAAACATGCAGAAAGAAAATCAAGCTGTGCGCGAGTGGTTTCTAAAAGTAAGCACAGAAAAAAGTTAAAACGATTTGTGTCTCTTGAGCGATCTCTTTCATCGAGAAGAGATCGTACTTGAAGGAGAAATTCATAATTTCTCTCAAATTTTTTTCTTCTTCTCTACCTCATTTTCTTTTTTCCAATCAATCTTATTGAATAGAAACAAAAATTTTAATTAAAAATTTAGTTAATATTTAATTGATATTTGTTGAGTATTTGTTGAGCACACGTTACTTTCCGAACTCTTATAACAAAAGGAGTTTATGATGGTAAAAAAGAGTGTTTTAGTAATGAGTGTTTTGTCATTAGGCCTGGCTTTAGGATCAGGAGCCGACGCCGTAAAAGAAAAAGCAGAAACTAAAGAAGGACCTATGGATAAATTTGTGACAAGAACTCCAATTTCTTCTGCCAAAAAGTCAAGTTCCTCTTTCCCACAAGATATCGGGTCAACTTCATCTAAGAGATTGAAAGTAAAAATAAAAGTATCTCGCAATTCCACCAGAAACTTCACAGATGAAGAGCTTTATATTTTGGGGAGGATGGGAGTCCAAGATAAGTTAACTCCTATGCAAAAGGGCTGGCTTAATAAATAACAGTTATAGCTAGGTAAATAATACCCTTCCCTCACCCCCATCTTCCGATGGGGGTGTTTGCTTTGTCTTGCTATCTCCTGACGTGCTATTTATATATATTAAATGTCGTTAAGGAAAAAACACCCCATGAAAACAGCGCCTAAAATTTATGTCAGGATTGAGCCACTTTTCTTAGAAGATCAGTCCTTACCTTTGGAAAACCATTATGTGTGGGCCTTTCAAGTGTGGATTGAAAATCGGGGTTCTGAGACGGTGCAGCTTTTAAGCCGGACGTGGCGCATTACGGACGGTAAAGGACGAACTCAAGAAGTCAAAGGCCAAGGTGTTGTGGGGGAAAAGCCTTGGATCGTTCCTGGAACAACTTACCATTACACAAGTGGAACACCTTTACCCACGCCTTCTGGTGTCATGGAAGGAACCTATCATATGAAAACTCAGGCAGGAGAATCCTTTGACGTCCCCATTCCTGCTTTTTCTCTCGACAGCCCCTATGAAACAGCCCTTGTGCACTAGGGAAGGAATTCTTCCAAAACAAATAGAAAATCTAAACTTCTTTTTTACTCTTTTTCTCTATAGTACGATAAAAAATAGGGAAAAGAACAATGCAAAAAGAAGATGTCTTTAAAGCTCTCGGCCTTTCTCCCTCGATTGTAAATCAAGGCCCCCTTGTGGTTCGCTCCCCCATCGATGGGAGTGAACTAGGGCGCGTTCGCGACCAGTCTCCGTCCGACATCCCTCCTATGATTCATAAGGCTGTGCAGAGCTTCAAAGACTGGCGCCTTGTACCAGCCCCTAAGCGGGGAGACTTAATCCGCCTTTATGGAAAAGAACTACGTGCCCACAAGGAAGATCTTGCTACCTTGATCACTCTTGAAAATGGAAAAATTTTGGAAGAAAGCCGCGGCGAAGTGCAAGAAATGATTGATATGTGTGATTTTGCGGCAGGGCTTTCGCGCCAACTCTATGGACTCACCATCGCCTCAGAACGCCCCTCTCACCGTATGATGGAAACCTGGCATCCCTTGGGCCCTGCTGGCGTCATTTCCCCTTTTAATTTTCCCGTTGCCGTGTGGTGTTGGAATTTTGCGCTGGCCCTTGTATGTGGGAATCCCGTCCTTTGGAAGCCTTCAGAGAAAACACCCCTTACGGCTTTGGCAGCCGCTTCCCTTTTTGAGCGAGCTGCAGCCCGCGTATCTTATGCTCCTCCTTCTCTTTTACAGCTTGTGATTGGGGGCCGTGATCTGGGAAAAATTCTGGTAGACAGTCCTGCCCTTCCCCTCATTTCTGCTACAGGAAGCACGGCCATGGGGAAAGCGGTTGCCACCGGTGTTGCGGCACGTCTTGGGCGCTCCCTCTTAGAATTAAGTGGGAACAACGGGATGATTCTAACGCCCTCAGCAGACTTAGACCTTGCCATCCGTGCCATTGTCTTTTCAGCCCTTGGAACAACAGGGCAACGCTGCACAACCTTAAGGCGCCTTATTGTTCACGCGTCCCTTTATAATCAAGTTGTTGAGCATCTAAAGAAAGTTTACGCCAACGTCATTTCAGGTAATCCTCTTGATCCAAAAACCCATATGGGCCCTCTCTTTGAGCGAGAAAGTTTTGAGGCTATGCAGCAGACTCTTCACCAAGCACGTACGGAGGGAGGGAAAAATTTTGGAGGAGAGCGGGTCCTTCAAGAAACGTATCCCCAAGCCTATTATGTCCGTCCCGCCCTTGTGGAAATGTCCACCCAAACAGACATTGTCCGCAAAGAAACCTTTGCTCCTCTTCTCTATGTGATTCCCTATCAGACCTTTGAAGAGGCCCTTCACCTTCACAATGATGTCTCCCAGGGATTATCATCTTGTATTTTTACGAATGATATAAGGGAAGCTGAAGTTTTTCTCTCAAGTAGCGGCAGCGACTGCGGTATTGCGAATGTCAATATTGGTCCCAGCGGGGCTGAAATTGGAGGGGCTTTTGGAGGAGAAAAGGACACAGGGGGTGGGCGCGAATCAGGGAGTGACACTTGGAAGACTTATATGCGCCGTGCAACAAATACAATTAATTATTCGGATTCCCTGCCCTTAGCACAGGGAATCCGGTTTGAGGTGGAGTAAACCATGATAAAAATACCCTTCTCTTGGGAAGATCCCTTCATGCTCGAGGATCAGCTGAGTCCTGACGAAAAACTTATCCGTGATAAAGCACGTCACTATGCCCAAGAAAAACTTATGCCGCGCGTTCTTATGGCCAATCGCCAAGAGACCTTTGATCGGAACATTTTTAAGGAGTTAGGGGATCTTGGCTTTTTAGGGATGACCCTCGAGGGTAAGGCCTCTTTTGTGGCGTTTGGCCTGGTTGCACGAGAAATTGAGCGAGTGGACTCAGGCTACCGGTCTCTTTTTAGCGTCCAGTCGTCTCTTGTGATGAGTGCTATCTCTTTGTATGGCAGTGAGGATCAAAAGAAATCCTATCTCCCAGCCTTGGCTCAGGGAGATCTTATTGGGTGTTTTGGGTTAACCGAACCCACCCATGGATCAGATCCAAGCTCCATGGAAACACACGCTAAGGCTACAAAAGGGGGGTGGATTCTTAATGGAGAAAAGGCCTGGATTACCCCTAGCTCTCACGCGGACCTTTTTATTGTGTGGGCAAAAGAAGAGGGTGTGATAAAGGGATTTATCTTGAGACGAGGCATGGACGGGATTGAAACCCCCCGCATTGAAGGAAAATTTAGCCTCCGGACCGTCCCCACAGGCCACATTATTTTAACAAATGTATTCGTCCCACAAGAAAATATTCTTCCCAAAGCAAGTGGGCTCCAAGATGTATTTCAGTGCCTTAATTATGGACGCTATGGAATTAGCTGGGGCGCTTTAGGAGCCGCTGAATTTTGCTGGCACCAAGCGCGGTCATATGGGCTTGAGCGCAATCAATTTGGAAACCCGATTGCCGCCACTCAACTCTTTCAAGCCAAGCTTGCCACCATGCAAACGGATATTGCCCTAGGCTTACAAGGAGTTTTACGGGCAGGACGTCTTATGGATGAGGGACGGTGTCCTTCTGAACTTATCTCTCTTCTCAAACGAAACAATGCTCGTAAAGCTCTTGAAATTGCACGCGCCGCAAGAGACATGTTAGGCGCCAATGGGATTTTAGATGAATATCACGTTATTCGTCATATGATGAATCTTGAGACCGTGAATACCTATGAAGGCACCTATGACATCCACTCCCTTGTCCTAGGCCGCGCCCAAACGGGGCTTTCTACTTTTTAGTTTTACATCTATAAAATATTTATTTTACAAAACAAATGGCCAATCGGAAAATTTGTTTTTATAAAAAAGGTGTTCTAAACTGCATAATGATAAAATCAGATTTTTGTGTCTAGCTGGACTCATTGTCTGGTGCCATCTTTGGTTTTGAAAATTTCATCCCTCCTTCACATGCTTGTGCTATACTCTCTTCAAAACATAGCATAGGGCTCGCAGGCGCTTCATGATTCAATATCGGTTTGTTGCGTTTATCTTAGGCATTTTTTTAAGTATTTTAGCAGGTGCCATGGCTATTCCTGCGGGCATGGATCTTCTTTTTGGAGACCCAGATTGGGTTTATTTTGCGGAAGCCGCCGCCATTACAGGGTTTGTAGGGATCTTACTCATCCTGTCCTTCAAGCCTGAAGGGGAGCCCGTTTTTGAAGTCCGAGAAACATTCATCTTAACGGCCTCAAGCTGGATCGCGATCTCAGGATTTGCATCCTTACCGTTTATTCTTTCAAGTGCAGCCCCCACCTTTACAGATGCTTTTTTTGAAGCCATATCTGGCTTAACAACCACAGGCGCTACGGTTTTTAAAGACCTAGATTATGCACCCCCGGGTATTTTATTATGGCGGGCTTTATTACAGTGGCTCGGGGGCATTGGAATTGTGGTGATGGCCATGACCATCTTACCAGCTCTTCAAATCGGGGGAATGCAACTTTTCAGAAGCGAGTTTTCTGACAGGTCTGAAAAATATCTTCCCCGGGTATCGCAAATTTCTTCTGCCATTTTATCAACTTATCTCTTGATCTCAGCCTTTTGTGGCGTAGCCTATTGGCTTGCGGGGATGACGCCTTTCGAGGCGATTTGCTTTATGATGTCAACGGTTTCAACGGCGGGTTTTGCCACATCCGATCTTTCCTTAGAGGCTTTTGATAGCTATTGGATTGAAATGATCGCCATTGTTTTTATGCTAGCGGGCAGCATCACGCTGCTTCTCTTTACACGCTTTTTACAAGGAGATTCAAAAGCTCTCTGGCGGGATTCTCAGGTGAGAGTTTATCTTTTTTTAATTGCTCTTGCCTCGATCGCAATCACCTTGTGGCTCTGGGGCACTCATCAATATGACGGCCCAAGCGCATTACGATACGGCACCTTTACGGTTGTTTCTATTCTCTCAACAACAGGCTTCACAACGGCTGACTTTAATACATGGGGGGGATTTTCTCTCGTTTTTCTTTTTCTTCTCATGTTTGTTGGAGGATGCACGGGATCGACAGCAGGTGGAATTAAAATCTTTCGCTTTCAGATTCTCTTTAAGGCTGCAAAGGCCCAAATTCTTCAGCTGCGGCGTCCCCATGGCGTCTTTGTACCTCTTTATAACAATCAGCGGCTGAAAGAATCTGAGTTTATGTCCGTCCTTGCTTTTTTTGCGCTCTATATTTTTTGCTATGCTGTCTTGGCCTTAAGTCTTTCTTTTTGTGGCCTTGACGTAATTTCAAGCCTTTCGGGAAGCGCCACGATTTTAGGAAACGTAGGGCCAGGGCTTGGGAACCACATTGGTCCCTCTGGCAACTATGGAGATCTTTCTGAAGCCGCCAAATGGATCGTAATGTTTGGCATGCTCGTGGGGCGCCTTGAGCTTTTAACCTTATTGATTCTCTTTACACCCAGCTTTTGGCGAACGTAAAAGATACTCGTCAGTGATCAGTGGTCGCTAGCTAGATAACGGAGCTTACGTGCTTTTACAACGAAGAATCTGACTACTGACCACTGGAGTGGCGCGCCCGAAGGGATTTGAACCCCTGACCTTTGCCTCCGGAGGGCAACGCTCTATCCAGCTGAGCTACGGGCGCTTATTCATAGTTAGGTATCAGACTCTTGCCAAACTGTCAAAATTAAGATGCGAAGCCTATCAGAGAGATGTATACTTGCAAGAGATCATAACGGGTACAACATCATGATAAGTGAGATTATTGAAACAAAAAAAACGGTTGTAAAGTGTAATGGCGGCAGCGGCGTCCTAGGCCACCCTGTCGTCTTTCTTAACCTTGGCGTAGAGGAAAAGGTCGTGTGCCCTTATTGCAGCAAGTGTTTTGTGAAGGCCTATTCGGCCAAAGCCGGACCCAAACCAAAAGGCTTACGACGGGCTTCCTGATAAACCAAATAAAGCCCCCCAAAGATTAAAAGAAAAACACCTGCCATTACAAAAGCATCCGGAATATCTCCCCAAATCGTATAGCCGATAAGGGTTCCAAAAACGAAGGTAAGGTAATCCAAAGGCCCCACAATAAAAGCAGGAGCAAGGCTAAAGGCGCGCGTAATGGCCATAACAGCTGTCCCTCCCACACTTCCCAAAGCGATAAAAAGAATCCACTCGTTAAGAGACGGCATTTGCCAATAAAAAGGCACCAAAACGCCACTTATTACAAAGCAAATCCCCATAAACCAAAGCGTAATCGCAGTGTCACTTTCTGTTTGGCTAAGTTTACGTGACATCACAAGGGAAAGCGCATAAAGCACTCCTGCCACAAACGCAGAAAGGCCCCCAAAGCTACACACCGTACTTTCCGGACGCACAATGATAAGGACACCACAAAACCCAATGACAATTGCAATCCAAGCGTGAGGTGTTACCTTTTCTCCTAAAAGAGGGCTTGAAAAAAGAGCCATAAAAAAGGGAGAGACATAAGTAAGCGCATAGGCGTCGGCTAGGGGAAGGTGTGCAAAGGAATAGATATAGAAAACCATTGAAAGAACGGTGATGATTGCGCGCAAAGCGTGATACTTTTTTTTGTTTGATTTTAAACTTTTCCAAGACTGTTTCTGAAATGCCATTCCGAGGGGGATTAGAAACACAAAAAGGGACCGATAAAAAATAATCTGTACTGGATGATAAGTATCCGAGAGCCATTTTATGAGAGCATCGTTGATGCTGTAACAAATACCTGCTAAAAACATGGCAGCCATTCCTCGATAAATAGGATAGGATAGCATAAAGAAAAAGCCTCATATAGGAGTCGATAAGTCTAAAGATGATTTTAAAAAATTACAAGGCTCTCTTCCTTTTGTTAAGTATGGGAGAGGCTATGGCGGAGTGTGCTCCCCAGAAAAAAATAGGTCGTGCTAATCCTGCTTCTCAGTACTGTATTGAAAAAGGAGGAAAACTCCACATAGAAAAAGGACCTGACGGAGGAGCACGGGGAATTTGCCTTTTTGGGGATAACCGTCAGTGTGAAGAATGGGCCTTGTTTCGGGGCCACTGCCCCGTAGGAGGCGTCCACATAACCGGGTATTCTACGCCCGCGGGTACTTATTGTGCCATAAAAGGCGGAAAGGTTTTAGAAAACGAAACCCAGTGCCAAATGCCCTCAGGTGAGATTTTCCCTGCCCAAGAGGTTCATGAGGGGACGTGTTCCTAAGTAAATGAATTACCGAAATGCGTGTTGCTGTTTGGAAGGTCCTCGCCGTGCGAATCCGCCTCCCCCACGTTTTGCATCCGTAGGCTTTTGGAAAGATTTACGGGGTGAGGAGGATGATTCAGAACTCCGATAAGGTTTTCCTGGTCTTGCATCACCAGACCCGCTGAAAGGCCTGTCTTGCTTTGGTCCTTCAGAACTCCGATACGGTTTCCCTGGCCTTGCATCACCAGAGCCATTGAAAGGTCTGTCTTGCTTTGAGCCGTTTCGATAAGGTTTGCCTGGCCTTGCATCACCAGAGCCGCTGAAAGGCCGTTCTTGCTTTTCTCCGTTCCGATAAGGCTTTCCTGGCCTTGCATCCCCAGACCCGTGGAAAGGTCTGTCCTGCTTTGCTCCTTCAGAATTCCGGTAAGGTTTCCCTTGTTTTGCGTCTCCAAACTCCCGGAAAGGCCGGTCTTGCTTTGACCCTTCAGAATTCCGGTAAGGCTTTCCTGGCCTTGCGTCACCAGATCCGTGGAAAGGTCTGTCTTTCTTTGAATCTTCAGATCTCCGATAAGGTTTCCCTTGCCTTGACCCTTCAGACTGTTGATAAAGGCCCCGTGAATCTGCAGATTTTTGAAAAGGGCGCGGTTTTGATCTCTTTCTGGGGGTGTCTGTGTTTGCAGCTACAGGAGACTCTTTTCCTAAATTGATAAGGCTATGGATACGCCTCCACTTCTGATTGTCTTCTGGAGCAATAAGAGAAAGGGCCGATCCTTCCATCCCAGCGCGCCCTGTTCGGCCAATGCGATGAATATAATCTTCCGGACATTGAGGAAGATCATAGTTAATCACGTGCTTAATGTGAGGAATATCAAGGCCTCGGGCGGCCACATCCGTTGCGACGACAATGCGGTGCTTCAAGTTTCGGAAATCGCGAATCACCTCATCACGTTTGCGTTGTCTTAAATCTCCATGAATAGCGGCTGCAGGGTGATTCTGGTTACTCAGCTTTTCTGCCAAGCGGTCAGCCCCATGCTTTGTTTTCACAAAAATAATAATAGAGCCTTCCCGGTCATTTAATTCTTTTAAAAGAATGGGAAACTTATCATTCGCTGACGTTTGAAGCGTCTCTTGCTTAACTTGCAAAGAAGGTGCGGTCGTAGATCCCACAGAAATATGCTGAGGATTTGTTAAATAAGTCATGGACAACGCCTTAATGCTCGATGGCATGGTAGCCGAAAACATAAAGGTTTGCCTTTCCTTTGGCAGATAGTGAACAATCTTTTTCAGAGCTTCCGTAAAACCCATATCCAGCATGCGGTCTGTTTCATCAAGCACAAGAAAGCGTGTTTCCTGGAGTTTGAGGGTTCTCCGTTGAAGGTGATCGTTGATCCGACCAGGAGTTCCCACAATGAGGCGGGGATTTCGTCTTAATGCCGAGAGTTGCTTGCCCATGGACTCTCCCCCAATTAAAAGAGCCGTATTCAAAGACATATTCTTGCCAAAAAGGGCGTGAGCGGCTTGTTGAATCTGGGCCGCAAGCTCGCGGGTCGGGGCGAGGATGAGGGCTGACGCCTGGGAATCTTTCAGCAAATTTGTAATAAGCGGAAGCAAATAGGCAATTGTTTTTCCCGTACCCGTTTGAGCAGAGGCCAAAATATCAAAGCCTTCCAAGCCGGGAGGAACTGCTTTTTCTTGAATAGGGGTAGGGATCTTTATGCTCATACGATCAAGAGATTCATTGAGAAAAGAAGGAAGACCAAAAGAGGCAAAGGTTGTCATGTAAATATACCAGTATGTGTGGTGAAAAAAAAGATTTGACTTACATGTAATGTATAATTTCTAAAATAGCTAGTTTTTTATTTTTATTTCTGTTTTCTTCCTCTCCAAGGCGTTAGGAGGGGCTGACAAGTAAGCCTAAACCCGCATTAAAGAGAATCCGTGTGCTTTAAGCCATTTTTTGTGATCCTTGTAAGCGGGGCAAAGCTCCTCCACCGTTTTCCAAAAGGCTTTGCTGTGGTTCATGTGAAGAAGATGGACAGCTTCATGAACACACACATACTGAGCGACTTCTGGAGGAGCCAAGATCAAGCGCCAGTTTAAGGAAATCATTTTCTGTGCTGAACAACTGCCCCAGCGAGATTTTGTATCCCTAAATCTTACTTTTTCGAGGTGTTGTCCAAGGATTTGCGCAACTGTCATCACATAAGGCGTTAATTTTTCCATGGCTATTTTTTTAAGAAGCTCATGCAGAGCCTTTTGAGGACATTGAGGAGGCAAGCGGAGAGTTTGAGTTACGGCACATAGAATGGGTTTGCGACGTAAGGGATCCAAAATGCACTGGAAGGGTATGCCATAAAGAGCCAGCTCTTCTCCTGGGGAAAGCTGTTTCACGTGAAACAGCTTGCTTAAGGATTTTTCAATCCAAGGCCTACAGCGTGCTAAAAAAGCATTGATATGAAAATCCGTTGTGCGCGGGGGAATGGCCAGAATAAATCCATTGTCTCGAGCCGACATTCGTAAAGACAAGCGCTTTGCACGCGGATTCGGCTTACGTTTTATAAGGATATCCTGCTCCTTACATGAAAAGACAATTGTACTCATAAGACGAAGTATAAAAGCTCTTTAAGGGATCTGCCAGTAGTGTTAATTTCACAACACTGCTTTTCTTTTTAGGAGCTGAGAAAAGGTTTTTATGTTCATTTCTTCATTCAAAGAGATAAAATTTTAATTAAATTTTAGCAATTGAATGATACCTTAGAGTTATAACAACGGAGTTAATAATGAAGAAGAATCTGTCAGCAGGGGTTAAATTAAGTGCATTTGTTGCGTTGCTTGCAACTACAGGATGTGCGGAATACCATAGACGTGTTCTTGACGGTATGGGCTGCAGAGGTTCTGAATTCACGCAAGCTCTTGCGAAAGAGTATTGCGAACTTGGAACAGTCGAAGAAGACATTATGTATGACCAAGGGTCTGCCAATTATTATTTCCTCAAAGCCATTTGTGCCAAAGAAGGGGCCTATCCCCCTCCTACAATGTTAGGAAAGTGGCATATTCCTTGCGAGAAGGTGCCTGAATTTTCAATAGCACGACAACGATTGATACGCGCAATACAATTCGGAGCCCCCGCTATTGCTCCCCATCTCACAGCTCATGCTCAAGCCCATTTTGATTGCTGGGTCGAACAACAATCGGAAGGATGGCAAAAAGAGGATATTGCAGCCTGTCGACATGAATTTTATAGGACGATGGCAGAAGTTGAGCTGATGCTTATGGGAGGAGCCCATAAGGTTGCCCCCGCCCACAGCGTTCTCTTTGAGCTCAATAGTTCTCTTCTTACCCATGAAGCCATACAAATTGTTGATGAAATAGCCCTCGCTGCACAATCTCGTCATATCCTTTTAGTCGGGCGGACCGATAAGGTGGGAGACTCCAAACATAATAAAGATCTATCTAAGCATCGCGCCGCAGCTGTGAAGAAGGAACTTATTCGCAGAGGCATTGCTCCTCACCTTATTACCATCAAAGCTGAGGGGGAGACCCCCGGACCTCAGGTAGATAAGCACAATCGCCGCGTTGATATTATACTTTTGAAGTCACAATAAAGAGGGGGCTCTCTGGGTCTAGCGAGGGAGCCATTTCAAAAAAGAAACTCCAGCAAAGAAATAAAATTAGCGCATTAATTTTATTTTATAGCTCTGATAATTTTCATTTTCTCCCTCCCTGTAAACACAAACCCTATGAAGCGAGAAGGGTATTTTTTAATTCTGCATATAGGTTTGACTTTTCTTAAAAAACACTTAAGATTCTCACCAATCATAAAAGGACAGGGCGTATAATGGCTTTTAAAAAAAGATATCTTGGAGCACTTTTAACATGCGGGATCAGCCTTACATCCTG
>CANGTV010000042.1 GCA_947457015.1 Alphaproteobacteria bacterium
AATCTGTCTGAAATTGAATAAAATGCTTTCAAAAGAGGCAAACAGTTAAGAAAAACTCCCCAAATCACTTCTAAAATCTAAAAAACACATCACTACTCCCTCCAATCCCTTCACCTCCTCTTAATCTCAGACTTTCGCAGCGGGTTCAATGAAGTTCATCGTCCAACGGGTGAGGCATGACTTTTGTCGGCTCCACCATTATAATCATTTCACGACATGTGGGCTTAATAGGAACCCTAGGATGACTGAATCAAAACGCATCCTCATTATTGGCAATTCAGGGTCAGGCAAAACCTGGTTAGGAAGGGCTTTGTCTGAAAGAAAAAAGCTTCCCTTATTTCATATGGACACCATCAGATGGGAACAAAGTGGATATGAAATTCGGAGTTAAACGCGAAAGTTGGTGACGGGTTGCTCGAAGAGTACAGGACAAAAAAACAAGTTGTCAAATGTCAGTTCGGGTGTCAAATTTTTTGACAGCTTGAAAGTCATTGTTCATGATGCGTTAGCTTCTTAATTAACGCCTCTTACCAATTTTCGCGTTTAGCTCTAGATCAACACACACTTATTTAAAGCTTAGGAAAATTAAGGGCAGATCATTATGAAAGTGTTTAGGAAACAAGATCCCCAGATTCAAAAAACAAGGTGGTTTTTTTTGTGGTGGTTCATTGGGGGCTTTTCTCTCATGGTTTCCGTATATGGAAGTTGCTTTTGTCTCCACACCCCTAAGAAAGCTGTGCTTGTAGACTATTGGGTTTGGGCAGGCATTCGACCTGAGACGGGGATGGAAAAATCTGTTTTGTATATTTACCAGGGAATTCTCAGAAAAACGGAAGAGGGGCCATCTTATGAACGGTTAGGATTGTTTCCTCATCCTCTGAAACAAAATATATACATTGTTTATCGTCTTTCAGGAGGTTTGCCGAGCGCGGAAGAAATTGTAAAATTATTTGAGGTAAATGCTGGATTTTGGATTCATCATGATGTGAACGTCATAGGGTTACAGTTAGACTTCGATTCTCCAACCTCAAAATTACTCTCCTACAGTGATTTTCTTTCTCAAGTCAGGGCCCACCTGAATCCTGATTATAAGCTGAGCATAACGGGATTAGGTGACTGGGTTTTATTTGGTCACAAAAACAGCCTTCAGACAATTGAAAAAAACACGGATGAAATTGTTTTTCAACTCTATCAAGATCGTCACCATTTTGCAGATATAGAAAGATATATTCACAAGCTCATGCATCTTGACATGCCTTTCAAGGTCGGATTACTTAATCATCAAAGCCCAGAGATATACATAAATAAGCTTCGAGAGAGTCCTTATTTTAGGGGGGCGGTGATATTCGTGCAGAAGCAAAACAAGGAAAAGTCATGAGACTAAAATTCTTTCTAATATGGATAGTCGTCTTTTCATTATTCCATTCAAAAGTCACTGCCTGTGTTAGTTACTATTACTCGGAGCTTATCTATTGGCAGGCTCCCCCTTATATTGATCCTAATTATTTTCAGCTTGGTAGGGCTTTGGACGTCATTTTAGAGAAATATTTTCATAAGACTCCTCCGGAAGCAGAAAATCAGAATAAAATGACCTTCAAAGGTTACCAGGAGAAAATTAAAGACTTAGAGAAAAGTAAAAATCTCACATCACTGATTTCAACTCAACCCCAAGAACCTTCTGTCTTGGAGTATGGGAGATGCCAAAGTAACACCTATGAAAGCGCCCTGGGTTTCTTAAAAGCGGCATTTTCCGATTCTCAAGTGAAAGAGGGCTACCAAGACCTTATCCAATTGCGCTATGACATGCTCTTCTTTTGCGGGGAGCAAATGAAAGAAAGTACCCTCTTGACCCGTATTCAGAGTTTAGATGAAAAGAAAGTGGGGGGCTACAAACAGTATCTTGAAGCGACCTTTTATTTCTATGCCCAAGAATATGAAAAGGCGCTTGAAATATATTCTGTTCTTAAGAAGGGCGGCCCATCATCTCTCTTTGATGTCTTTCACTTTTTTACCAACACCTCTCATCTCAATTGGTTAAAAGAAACCGCCGCCTATATGGAAGCGCGTACCCTTTTGATTTTGTCTCAAAAAAACTGGGATGGAATGGGACCATCTGAGGGGAATGCTATTGATAAAGATATGTTATTGCGTTCGCTGAAGCTTTTTCAAGAATATCTTAAGGAGTATCCAAAAGGCCTTTACTCAAATTCTGCCAAGAACATTCAACGAAAGATATTTCTTCTTTTAGAAGATCAAAAACAGTTGAATGAAAGCTTACGAGACGCTGTTAATCGGCAGCTTGCAGCAATAGAAAAGGGAGAAAAATTCGAGAATAACCCATCTCAAGTCTTTGAGATTATGTCTGAATTTAAGCACTATTTTAAAGGCGAGATAAATCCTGCCGTTGATTCTCCTCTTATCATTGCTTTTGATGTGTTAGGGCGAACTACTTCATCAAAAAGCCTTCTCAGTGTCCTTGAGAGAGAGGAAAAAAGATTCGCACCCTACCCTGGATTATATCAATTTTTACGCGCCTGGGTTCTCTACAAGCTTGGATTATTTCAAGAAGTACTTGAAGTAGCACCAAACTCTTCCTCTTCAAGTCCCAAGGATATGCTAGCGATGAGCCTGGGAGTGTTGCGTGCTCGGTCCTTGCGAGCTCTTAATAAAAATGATGAAGCCTTAAAGATTCTTAAGGACATGGAACTCCACATGGATGAAGACTTAAGGCAACATGTACAGTTAGAGATGGTCTGTCTTCAATTTGAAAGGGGGCATAAGTTTGATCTTTTCTTGACTGCTACCCCTCTGAATCCTGAACTTTTCAATGATGTGGTCACATTTGGTTTCAGTGATGAGGAGTTGAATCAACTCTTAGAAAATTCCCGCATTAAGGGGGATTTGCGGTCAAAGTTGACCCAAACCCTCATGGAACGTTACCTCGTAATGGGTAGGCTGAAGGATGCGCGCACTCTTTATGAAAAAGCAGATCAGCAACATCTCGGGCGATTTATGCCCCTTAAACCTTATGTGATTAATCTTATTTCCTCTCCTCAGGATAAAAAGGGTTTAGTGGAATTTGGCAAGCTCCTTTTTGAACTTGCGCTTTATCCATTGGAAGAGGCAAGAGTGTCGGACACATTGATTGGCCTAAAGGAACATTGTCAGTCGTGTCATTGTAATAAGAACGCCACAATGTTTCAAACAAGGGTCAATTTTAAGGATAGCACTCCTCCCTTTGAGTATTTTCTTAAAGTGATTCAAAGCGCTGATGAAAAGAAAAAAAGTGACCTTGAAGCAGAAGCCTTGCATTACTTGGTTGCAAAATGTTTTCACGGCCACTATGACCGATATAACTGTCAATGGGGAAAAGAGTTTAAAAACAAAAGTCTCGAGTGGTTTCGAAGATTACATAAGAAATATAAGGGAACCACCTGGGCCGATCAAACCCCCTATTATTACTAGTAACACCAAACAACTATCGAATTAGTAATATATGAAGGGGGTCCTCTTTTGTCGTCTTCGACTTAAAAATTCTCGATTTGCAAGCAAATTTTAGAACTTTTTGATCGAGGGAATCAACGTTTAATCTTTTTTTGTTTCTTTTTCTAAGATAGGTTTCAGAATGTCGTCGATTTCTTGCATGCTCAACGCTTTTTTATGAATTTTGGCATTAACGATGAGCGTTGGCGTTGCGTCAATCTTATATTTCTTTTGCCCTTCAAGGCGGGCTTCAATAATCTTATCCAATAGTTCTTGATTTTTAATAGCACCCTAACACCTCTCATTTCTGCGTGGGTGGATCTCGCTATCAATGCTCTCATGGTTCTTCCTGAGTCACAAAAAAGACGTCTTTGGTTTGTGATTGATGAACTCGCAGCCTTGCAAAGACTTCCCCGTCTTCAGATGGGGCTTGTAGAAGCCCGAAAGTACGGAGGGTGCTTTCTCATTGGCTTTCAAAGCAAACCCCAATTGGAAGAGATCTACGGAAGACATGCATCGGATGCTATGCTGGATCTCTTCAACACAAAAATCTTTTTTCGCTGCACGGAACCGTCAACCCAACAATGGATTTCAAAAGTCCTAGGTGACAAGGAAGAGCTTGAGCCGACCGAAAACATCTCCTACGGGGCCAATAGTATACGCGACGGCGTGTCATTAAGTCGCCATACCCGCCAAAAACCTCTTGTTATGCCTACAGAGTTGTCCCAGCTCAGAGATTTAGAGTGTTATGTGAAGTTTCCTGGTGATTATCCCTGCACGAAGGTGCAGATGGGTTATCAACGACCTCCTACTTTAATGAACCCTCCTTTTTTGTTGAAGCCAGAGAAGCAGAGAATTTATGAACATCTCCCCTTTTTAGAAGCTCAAGAAATTCAAGAAAGGGAAAAGGAGACGTGAGGGGCTATTTTTACACCTCAAAATTAAAGTTAAGAATCCCAAAAATTCAAAACATGTCGGGCGCGTGTTTTTATAACGTCTCTTATAGGCTCAAGAAGGGTTATTTTAATACTGTTCGCTGAAAATTCGTCTAAAAGACTGGCGGATTCCTCTAAAATATGTCCAGCCATTTCTTTGAGGTCATGGCTAAGAAGTCTTTGTGCAGCTTTTGTCTCTGGAACCAATGTATTCCACTGTTTTAAATGAATCGTATCGGGGATATCTCGGTTCCCGATTTTCATAGCTAATTTTTTTGTAAGTCTTGAATATATTGCTGTGCAAAGCATATCATAAGCTGGAGCAAGACGAGGTGCATTGGCGTATTTGTAAAGGAATGCATAGTTTTTTGCATGAGCGTCAGCATTACCAATCAGATAGTTAAAAATGAGCAAGCGAATAAAGGTTAGGCGATCAAGCGCTGGTTGAGATGAGTGCCTTTGAAGTAGACTCAAGGAGGTTTGTACGCCTGGCCCCCCTTCATCTTCATATTTGAGTTCTGGTGGGACGCTTAGTGCCTGACAAAAGTCTTCTTGGTGAAGACGGACTAAGCGGCCCTCTTTTGTATGCGTTCTGTCATATCGCTCTACGAGGTAATAGGGCTGACCTTCAGCATACCTAATTTCCGCTTTTGGAGCCTCTAGCTTCATTCTCTTTGCTAGAGTCATACAAAACACTTCGTTTTCAACAGTTCCCGTTAATGTACCAATGATCGGCTTTAAAATATGTGTTGTCAGTGCACCATCCTTTGCGAGGGCGAGTTTGTTGTCCACCAAACAGACAGCGAGTTTGTCTTGTACACCGGCCAGTGAAAGGCGTATGCCTTCTTCACCCGCCATAAGGGGGCGGGTATGAAGCAATTTCAAAATTCTAATCAACCGAGCGTCATCTAGGACTTCAACATCCTCCTCATTGGGCAGGGGAGGCTCAACCCCTTTTGGGTAAAAGGAGAGGGCGCCAGCACATTCCCCACCAATGGCTTCAAGAAGTCCAAACGCATTTTCTGCGGAGATGCCGAGATAACTTGCAAGAGAACGACGAGCACGCTCTTCTGGTAAAAGCCCTGAAAAAAAGGGGCGGGCAATATTATCAGGAAAGGGAGCTTCCATAAGAGGCATAGAGATTGATATTTGATGGGCGTCTTGGGAGGCTAAATAGTCTTGATCATATAAAAAACTTAAGTTTCCATTATCATTTTGTGTGAGTGTTCCAGCGAATTTGTCATAGAGATAGACAGAAAGATCACGGCTCATTGGTTGTTCTCCTCTCGCGTTATAAGAGCGAGTTTCAGTCCAAGCATATTTACAACAAGGAAAGCTTTGCCAATATGACAACTTTCCTTGCCACTTTCGAGCTCACGAATGAATCGAATACCGAGACCGCATGCAGCGGCAAGCTGTTCTTGTGTCATTTTTTGATTTTTACGGGTCTCTCGTATAGCCCGTCCGAGGTCTGCTATTGAGTGGATCTCTTTCATAATCGTCCCTTTCGGGGTGATTGTAACACATTTCAATGAACTATCAACCTAAAAGTACCGAGCGGGATTAATTTTATACAAGTGAATCGTTTTCTTCATATAAATACCAGACTGCCATTTTATCCCTCTTTCACCATAAGCTTCCCCACCTTACTCCCAAACAATTCCGCTGCTTGTCTTAAGGGTTCATCCGCCAAATGCGCGTATCTTTGAGTGGTAGAAGCCTGCGTATGTCCCAGCAGTTTACCCACTATGCTCAAGCTTAATCCGCTAGAGACCAGGTGAGAGGCATGAGTGTGGCGCAAGTCATGAATGCGGACGTTTTCTAACTGGGCTTCTTTTAAAACCGTTTTCCAAAAACCTCTGATGTCCTGAAGGGGTTTTCCTTCAGCTTTTCCTGGAAAAAGATAAGGGGAACTCGTTTTTCCAAGTTTTTTTAAATCATTTAAAGCCGTTAGTGCTTTTTCCGAAAGGGGCAAATGCTCTCTCTTTTTTTGCTTTGTTATGTGAGAGGGTTTTGTCCAAACTCCTTTTTCTAAATCAAAATTGTCCCATGTAGCTTGAAAGACTTCACCCTTTCTAGCGCCGGTTAAAATAAGAAGTTTAAAAGCAAAGGCCATCTCATGTGTCGAATAACGATCAAGAGCCTCCCAAAGCCGATTAAGTTCTTTTTCATTGAGCCAGCTATCTCTCTTTTCCTCAGAAAACCGTTCAATACCTTTTACGGGATTATCGGCTCGCCAACCCCACGCATGCGCCAAAGAAAACATTTTTGAAAGGAGGGATAAAAATCGATTGGCTTGATAGGGGGTCTTTTCAAATCGAAGGTGAACACTTTCGATATCTCGACGAGAAACATGCTCAACTTTTTTATCTCCAAGATAAGGAAGGATAATGTTGTTTAAGAGGATTTTATCTTCATTTAAGCTTCGAGGGCGTTTACGACTACCATGACGTTCTATATAATCTTGAGCGAGATCCTTTATCGTGGCCAGATTCTTCTGGTCTTTTCTTTTTTCAGCAGGATCTTCGCCATGAGCTACTTGGCCCAACCTCTTCTTGGCTAAATCACGTGCTTCTTCGGTCGTAATTTGGCCGTGTACACCGAGTTTAAACCGTTTGAGAACTCGAAATTGATTTCTGTATTGAATGCAATAGGTTCTCCTCCCACTGGGGAGAACAACAACTCCAAAACCTTTAAGTTCGGAATCCCAATATTTCAAAGTTTCTTTAGGAGTAGGGCTGATACTTTCCACAAAACGCTTTGTAATCTTAGCCATACTCTTTCCTCATCTCTAGGTCCGAGAAAATTTATACCATGTCAGCTCAAAATTGTCATCAAATTGTCATCAAGTGAGAGAGAAATAGGCAGGGTTTCGGCATAGGGCTCGCATAGGGGAGGGGGGTAAAAATGGTAAAAAACCTTAGAGAAACTGTGGTGCCCGCTGCCAGACTCGAACTGGCACGACCTTTCGATCGACAGATTTTAAGTCTGTTGTGTCTACCATTCCACCAAGCGGGCACGAGCAAAACCTTACCTGTTTCAGTTTCTCAAATCAAGGTGCTTATACAAAGTAACTTAACCGGACATTTTTTGAAGTAGTGCCAGTTCTGTTGTCATCCCCGACTTAGAAGCACTTGATTTGCAAAGAAAATATTAGGGTTTCTTGATCGGGGATCTTCTCTCAACAGACCGGAGCTCGACCAAGATCCCCGACGAAGAAATACTAGTGTTTTCTTGCAGAAAACAAAGCATTTCTAGCTCGGGGATGACAAACATAGCACAGTCGGAATAAAAGTGTCGGTGCTTATACAAAGTAATAAGGCTAACTCCCCGTGGCCTGAAGTGGCAAAGGATGCCTTTGTCTTGGGGCATCTTTTTGATAAAAATGCCTCTCTAAGAGCTTAACGGCTCCTAATCCCATGAGGGCTCCCAGAAAAAAGTAACAGGAGAGAAGAAAGGGACCTTCAGAAACGGTTGTGAGCCAGGAGGCGATAAGAGGGGCGGATCCTCCAAAAACACTCATCCCCAAAGAATAACTCAGGGCGGCTGATCGATAACGATGAGCTGGCGAAAACGCCTCAACAACAAACGTGTTCATAGGTGCCCCAAAAATAGTTGATAGAAACCCCACAATAAGAAGGGCAATCACGCACGTTGCAAAGGATTCTGAGTTTAAAAGATAAAAAAGAGGAAACACAGACAATACGGTGAGAGTCCCCCCTATGCGCATGAGTCGAAGGCGCCCCACCTTATCAGAGAGGATCCCAAAACTCAGATTCCCGATCATCATGCAAAAGGTCATGGCAATGGGAATAAGCATGGCTGTGGTTTGTGAAAGAAAGAATTCCTTTTTTAAAAAGGTGGGAATATAAACCGCAAGGCTATAACAAAACAC
Source organism: Alphaproteobacteria bacterium (assembly GCA_947457015.1). Lineage (GTDB taxonomy): Bacteria > Pseudomonadota > Alphaproteobacteria > UBA9655 > UBA9655 > UBA9655. Next base: position 8,314 of record CANGTV010000042.1, read on the forward strand.
GCCTGCGGAGCCCGCAGCCCCTATGCATGATAAAAAGACCATAGGATTTTTTAGAAAATCATGAGCAAAGGAAGATGAGGCTGATTTTTTGGGAGAAACAAACTCTGGAGATTCTTGAATTTTTTGGCGAATATAAAGCCCTACGCCTACGATCAAGAAGCCAAAAATAAAGGGCAAACGCCATCCCCACGATGGCATAAAGGGTAAGGTAAAGAGAAAGCTTGTGATGGATCCTAAAAAGACACCCCCCATATACCCTGCAACGACAAGGCCTCCGGCTTTGCCTCGTTTTTCTGGAGAGGTGTGCTCAATCGCGAGGATAAGCCCTCCTGTGTACTCGCCGCCCACAGAAATTCCTTGAAGAATTCTGATGACAAATACGCCGAAAGACGCCCAGACGCCAATGCTTTCATAGGTGGGCAAAAGACCGAGAGCAAGGGTAGAAAAAGCCATTAACATGGCGGAAAAGACAAGAGCTTTTTTTCGTCCAAAGGAATCTCCCATGTGGCCAAAAAGAACGGCCCCTAAAGGACGGGCAAGAAATCCAACACAAAAGGCTCCATAACTCTGAACTAAGCTAGAAAAAAGATTCGCAGGGTTAAAAAAGATGGGGGCCAGAATAGAGGCCATGAGTCCATAGACTGTTAGATCATAAACTTCTAGAGTGCCGCCGACCATAGAAGCAGCAAGAACTTTTTTATTTAATTTCATAATTCTTCCTGTGATTTATTAGGTTTTTCGACGATGATTCCATAATATCCTTTGCCATCATTAGGGATTGCCGTTGGGCGCGTGTAATCAAAAAGCCCCTCCTCTATAACGGTGAATTCGTATTTTCTAAAAGCTTTCCCTAAGGAGTTTGTGTCCATAACGTGGACAAATTTTGGAATTTTGTCAGCCTCATGAGGGACATATTCGTGCATATTTTCTATAGCTCCGGGCCACGGGTTACCTTCACGCGCCCTTTCTAAATAAATGGGGAGAAACTTCTCTTTTAAAAGGCGGTGATAAGGGCTTAAGGTAACCACAACAATGCGCCCTCCTGGGATGAGCCATCTTTTCATTTTTTGAATAGCGTGCTCCATTTCGTCGCCTGTAAGGAAGTGAGCAACTCTGCACAGCAAAATAGCGCCGAGCGAATTGTCTGGAAATTCTGTCTCGTTTGGAAAGCGGCGTTTGCTTAAAATAAGATGACCTCTTAAGTCTGGAGGCGTTTGTTCTCTTAGTAGAAGCAAGTGCCGCTCATCTATATCATTAGCAATGACCGTTGCTCCCTGCTCCAAAGCAGGAAGGGAGACAAGTCCATAAGCAGCTCCAACATCAAGGACAGGATGCTGACTTTTTTTAGCAAATTCAATAAACTGAAGATTATAAGGACTCTGATCAGGAGTCATGAAGCCGGTTTGATTTAAAGTGGCAATCTTTCCATCTGTTTCCGGTGGTGGAATTGCAAGATCTCCTTCAAGAAGGATGTCTGCTCGAGCAGCAGAGATTCCAAAGGGGGTATCGTTATCTTCTGGGAACTGATATGCGAAAAGAGAGGAATTAAAAACAAAAGAGATCATAAATACCGCAATGAATTTAGTTTTTTTTTAAGCATACAATTTATTTGTCCTCATTGTTGTTTTCAAGGTACTTTAATAATTCTTTGTTTTTGTGAAAATTTAATATGAATAAATCCACTAAGCGGTCGCGAGAGGTTACTTTCATTTTGCACTTTATATTTTCAACGTAGCTTTCAACGGTTCTGGAAGAGAGGGTGAGGGCACGCCCAATCTCTTTAGCTGTTTTGCCGCGGCTTAGTAAAGCTAAGCATTTGAATTCTTGGGAAGAAAGACTTACGTCTTGCCCATTATTATTTAAGAAAAATTTGTAAATAGGAGTATCTGATATAAAATTTTTAATTTCTTGCGCATCTTCAGAGTGGGAAAGATGACTTTTTTTAAAAATTTCAGCGGAGATCGTAGAGGAAGATACATTTCTCATTTCTATGTCGGTCATAATATCAGAAAATTTTCCCTTAAAATAAAAGGAAAACCGTTCAAATAATATCATGTTGTTTGTATACTCTTCAGAACCCTCTGCAAAAGTGTGGGATAGGGTGATAAAGTGAGGACACAATTTTCCGAGAGGGGGAAAGAGATGTCCTTTGCAGAAATGCTAGTTACCCAGAGACGAGAAAGTTACCTTGATAAAATATTTGGTTTGGTGAAATGGGAGC
>CANGTV010000043.1 GCA_947457015.1 Alphaproteobacteria bacterium
CAAATTCTTTCTTGGCAAATAAGATTCTTTTTATGGTATAAGAGAGCGCCTTTCCTTAGATATTCTAAGGCAACCACAAAAGGAAACAGCATGGGTGGCGCATACTTACCTGACCTTACCTTGGTCCTTCCTGAAGGGATTCTTGTCGTAACGGCTTTCCTCATTCTCATGACAGGTGTTTTCAGAAAAAGCACGAATCCACAAGTGCAGCAACGCTTTGGACATGTGGCTCTCTCAGGGCTTATTGTTGCGTTGGGGGCGCTTATTTTTTATCACCACCCTGCGGAACGATGGATTTCATTTGAAGGACAGCTTCTTCAAGATGATTTTGTTTATTTAGGAAAAATCTTGATCTTAAGCGGCTCAGCAGCTGTTGTTGGCATCTCTCTTGCAAGCATGCTCAAAGAACATCTTCTCTCTTTCGAATATTGTGCTCTCATTTTGCTTGCAACAGTTGGTATGCTGTTAATGGTGGGAGCAAATGATTTTCTAAGTCTTTTTATGGGACTTGAAATACAATCTTTGTCTCTTTACGTACTTGTTGCTTTAAAACGAGACCAAACCATAGCCTCAGAAGCTGCCCTTAAGTACTTTGTATTAGGAGCCCTTGCCACGTGTTTCTATCTTTACGGGGCAAGCCTTATGTATGGTTTTTCGGGGTCAACAAACTTTGAAGCCATTGCAACCATTATTCGGATGGAAAGCGCGGGGAATTTCCCCCTTAGCCTTTTCATGAGTCTTATTTTTATTATGGCATCCTTTTCCTTTAAAATATCAGCTGTTCCTTTTCATATGTGGACGCCAGATGTGTACCAAGGATCTCCGACACCCATTACCGCCTTTATCGCTGCAACCCCAAAGATTGCTGCCATGCTTGTTTTTTTACGTCTTATGCTAGAGCCATTTATGACGCTTTATGACGAATGGCAATCTTTGGTTGCTTTTTTGTCCCTCTTTTCCATGGTCTTAGGGGCCTTTGCAGCGTTGCGCCAAACGGATCTTAAGCGCTTGTTAGCCTATAGTGCGATTGGACAAATGGGATATATGCTTTTGGGAGTGGTTGCAGGAACGGATGAGGGAATTCAAGCCGTTCTTATCTACCTCACCCTCTACCTTGTGATGATTATTGGAACATTTGCTTGTCTTTTATGCTTGCGGGGAAAGGGCTCTTATGGCGTCCAAAACATTGAAGATTTAGCAGGGATTTCAACGCTCCACCCAAAAGTTTCTTTTGCTCTTGCCATTTTTATGTTTTCTCTGGCGGGAATTCCTCCGCTTGGCGGCTTTTTTGCAAAGTTGTACATCTTTAAGGCCGCTCTTTCTGCAGGTTTTTTTGGACTCGCTATCGCAGGAGCCCTGGCGTCAGTGGTGGCTGCTTATTATTACCTGAAAATCGTTAAGGTGATGTATTTTGATGACGCTCCAAAAGTACCCTCTGCTTCTTACGGTCAAATAGTTGTTTTACCCCTAAAAATGGCCCTTATTCTTAATGCCTGCGCCCTTGTTACGTTGCTTTTCTTTGTCTTTCCAAACCCGATTCTTGAAATCGTTCAGCGCGCCGCCTTTACCTTTTCAGGCTAAGGAAAAATTATGCTAAATTTCCATTATTTTGAGTCACTTTCCTCTACAATGGATGAAGCCCGCACTCATGTCCTCAATAATACAGACGAAAGTACAATCATTGTGGCGGCTCATCAAACAGCAGGACGAGGGCGACGAGGGCGCAACTGGGAATCCTTGCCTGGCAACCTCTATTTCACTTATATTACCTACCAAGACTGTCCCCTTTTAAAGGCCCCTCAACTCTCATTTGTTGCATGCATAGCCGTCGGCGAAGCTTTGCGTCCGTTTCTGTCTCCTGAACACGCGCTTCTTTATAAGTGGCCTAATGATCTTCTTTTAAATGGAAAAAAGGTGGCCGGAATTTTGCTTGAAACCCTTTCGATTTCTGAAAAAAAAGAAACAGCTTATTTGATTGGATGCGGGATTAACTTAGTCTCTTCTCCTCTTGCAACCCGGTATCCCGCGACATCTTTTCAAAATGAGGGTCTTTACCTGCCTTATGAGGACGCTCTTCAAAAAATTGCCCGCTCTCTCCAGCATTACATTGCTCTATGGCAAGAGGAGGACTTTTCTCCCATACGCATGGCCTGGATGAATTTTGTCATGGGGTTGGGAGCTCCTCTTTCCTTTGATGTAGAAGGCAACCATTTTGAAGGAATTTCTCAAGGGATCGATGAGGAGGGGGCCCTCATTCTCAAAACATCTCAGGGGATCCTAAAGCTCAGGGCAGGGGAGGTGTTGAGGAGCTTTTAATAAGGATTATATGCTCAAAAAATACCGGTATGTTCGTCTCTCAATTGTCATCCCCGCGTAGGCGGGGATCCAGAAATGCTAATGTTTTCTTGAACAGAAAACATTAGCATTTTCTCTTATCACCTGACAAATTTTGAGAGACTGTTAATTTTGTTGTCATCCCCGAGCTAGCAATGCTTTGTTTTTCTTTGAAAAACATTAGCATTGGTTCATCGGGGATCTCCTAGAAGTAATGAGATGTTTCAACAAGATCCCCGATGAAGAAGCTCTAAGATTTGCGTTGCAAATCAAGAGCTTCTAGCTCGGGGACGACAAACTAGATGATTCATCCTTTACAGATTCACCCTTAATCGGTTTTTTCATCTCAGCCCCAATATGTTTTTGCCCGCGCTTGAACGCCAAATCCTCTTGATATTGGCGATGGCGAGCAGCTTCTCGTTTTTTTGAGCTTAAGGTCGAGGAACAATGGGGGCAAGACACGCCGCGCTCATATAAAGGAGATTTTTTCTCGTCTTCCGAGAGGGGCTGCCGACATCCATAGCATAAATCGTAATGCCCTTTATCCAGCCCATGAGCAACCGCCACACGCCCATCAAAAACAAAGCATTCTCCCTCCCATAGACTTTTCTCTGCGGGAAGCGTTTCAAGATACTTTAAGATTCCTCCCTTTAGGTGGTAAACCTCATCGAAGCCTTGAGACAGCATATAAGAAGATGCCTTTTCACAACGAATGCCGCCTGTGCAAAACATAGCAACTTTTTGATGTTTTGTTTTGTCTATGGTTTTAACAAACTCAGGAAATTCCGAAAAAGAATAGGTTTTGGGATTCGTCGCTCCTCGAAAAGTACCAATCTCAACCTCATAGCTATTTCGTGTATCAAGAAGAAGAACATCAGGATCAGAAATCAGTGCATTCCACTCTTGGGGATCGACATAAGTTCCTACATGTTGAGAGGGATTAATCCCTGGAACGCCTAAGGTCACGATTTCCTTTTTTAAACGCACTTTCATGCGATGAAAGGGCATCTCCTCTGCTCCAGATTCTTTATACTCAAGGCCATCAAAGCGTGTTTCTAGAAAAGCTTTTAGTTTATCGATGGCGTCCCGGGTTCCCGCCACAGTCCCATTAATTCCTTCTTCTGCTAGAAGAAGAATCCCTTTGATGCTCAGTTCTTGGCAGAGGGTTTTCAGTCGCGGCTGAAGCTCCTGATAATCAGGAAGCTGGGTAAATTGATAAAGGGCGGCGACAGTGATGTTTTGCATGATTCCGTTAAAATAAAGGGTCTCCGCATAAAGCGCAAGTTAGTTATCTTCTTTCCCTTTGAGGATCTTAAAATTTCCCTGCTCAAATCGGATAATATGGTCAGCTTGTTGAATGGTTGACTCCCGATGGGCAATGATAAGGGTTGTCCGATCATGTTTAAGAACGCCCAGAGCTTGTTGGACTTTCTTCTCACTTTCTGTGTCCAAAGCACTCGTTGCTTCATCCAAAAGCAAAATAGGGGGGTCTTTCAAAATTGCACGGGCAATGGCTATGCGTTGACGTTGCCCTCCAGAAAGGGCTACGCCTTTCTCTCCCAGATGGGTGTGGTATCCATCAGGAAGAGACTCGATGAACTCATCCGCATACGCTGCTTGTGCAGCGTCTTTGACTTGCTTGTCTGTTGCGTTCAAGTTCCCAAAGCGAATGTTTTCAAGAAAGGTTGTCGTAAAAAGAACTGGATCTTGAGGGACAAGCCCGATGGCATTGCGCAAAGCATGAGGATCAAGATCTTCCAAAGGAAGTCCATCAAGGAAAATTTGACCCTTCAAGGGATCATAAAAGCGCATCAGAAGATTAAATACGGTTGTTTTTCCTGCTCCAGAAGGTCCTACGAGAGCCATTACCTTTCCTTTAAAGGCCTCAAAGGACACATCCTTGAAAACCAGGTACTGAGGCCGGGACGGATAAGCAAAACTTACATTCATAAATTGAATATGTCCGTGAACAGGGGAGGGGAGAGACTGAGGAGATGCAGAAATTTTAAGACTTGGCTTTAACTCTAAAAATTCAAAAATGCGCTCAATGCCACCGGCAGCCCGTAAGATATCACCATGAATCTCACTCAACGAGCCGGAAGCCCCGGCAACGGCAACCGCATAAAACAGGAAAGCAGACAGTTGGCCCGCCGTCATATGTCCTTTGATGACCCCTTGGCCCCCGTACCATAAGACAACGCTGATGGCTCCAAACACAAGGATCATGACGAGGGCCGTAAGGCGAGCTCTGGCTTCTATACGTTTTAAGGCAGCGTGGTATGTGTTTTCCACTTGGGTTGCAAAAAGGTCTGTCATATAGGTTTCCCGACAGAAGGCAAAGACAGTGCGAATGGCTCCAAATGTTTCATCCAACCGCGTGGAGACAAGGGCCGTCTTATCTTGCACTAGGCGGGAATAGCGCCGAACCTTTCTGCCATAGATAAGGAGAGGAATAAGAACAAGCGGGATAATAAACGCAATAAGAACTGTTAACAAAGGACTTGTGATCATCAGCATGACAACTCCTCCTAAAATAATCAGGATATTCCGCAAAGCAATCGGAATGGAGGTTCCCAACACAATTTGAAGCAAGGTGGTGTCCGTTGTCAGGCGAGATTGAATTTCTCCGAGGCTTGTGGACTCAAAAAAAGGAACGTTTTGGTGGAGAAGATGCGAAAAAATATCTTTTCTTAAATCTGCAATGACACGTTCACTCAATTGGGAAACCCAATAAAGGCGACCATAGCTGGCAAGAGCCATCATAACAACACCTGTAAAGAGGACACCAAGGGCCCCCATAAGCCCAAAGGGGATATTTTCAGAAAATCCGTAATCCACAAAAATACGTAAGGCGGTGCCTACTCCCAAGACAGAAAGAGACGCCACAACAATGCTTATAAAAGAAAAGAGAAGGGACTTGGGATACCGCCAGAGATAGGGCAAAATCTTTCGCAGAACGCGGGGGTTTTTACCAACTTGGCGATTTTCTTTAATTGAATCATCTAGGCCACTGGGCTCACGCAGCATAGGTATTTCGTTCATCTAAGAGGAGATCCTCAAGGCGTACGTGTGTCCGCGTGCATGTCCACAGGCCGTCTTGATAAGCAAAATGGTGGGCTCCTGAAAAAGGAGAGGACACCCAGATCTGTTGCGTGACGCCATGTTTATTAATGACATACTGCTGTCCTGCGGGAAGGGTAATAACTACACTTTCTTCAAGCACATCCACATCGACTCCAGGCCAGGAAGACTCAAAAAAATCTTCCACTTGATTTAAAAGAAGGTCTGAGGCTGTGTGAAAATTGTTCATAGCACACTTTCTGGTGGAGCCACGGGGAATCGAACCCCGGACCTCTACAATGCCATTGTAGCGCTCTCCCAACTGAGCTATGACCCCATTGATAATAGCTGAAAATTAATGGCATAGTCTTGAAGATGCAACAGAAAAATTACACGACTCAAAGTCCTGAAGAAATGACGGCTATTGCTAGCCGCATGGCACCGCTTTTGCGTCCCCACGATGTGATCCTTCTGAAAGGGGATCTGGGCACAGGAAAATCCACCTTTGCGCGCGCTTTAATCCAAGCTTTATGTGGACCTCACACTGAGGTTCCAAGTCCCACCTTTACCTTAGTCCAAACCTATGAGACAGCTCTCTTCACCCTGTGGCATTTTGATCTTTATCGCCTGAAGGACCCGGAAGAAATTTATGAATTGGGGCTTGAAGAAGCCTATGGGCGCGGTGTATCTCTTATTGAATGGCCGGAACGCTTAGGTGGGTTTCTGCCTCAAGAGTCCCTTGAGATTGAGTTTACCTATGGAAATGATGAAACTGAACGAGTCCTTACCTTCCGAGGATGGAACAAGAGAAATCTTACGGCATGCCTTTTTGAAAGGGGAGGGGCTTAACGAGGAGGCTCTTTATCCTCTACCGTTCGACTGTTCACTGAGGCGCTATTTTCGCTTACCCAAAGCCCTTCTCATGGATGCCCCGCCTCCTCATGAAAGCACAACTCAATTTCAGCTCTTGGGCCAAGTTTTAGAAGACGCAGGCCTTTCCGTTCCGCGCATTTATGCCGCTGATCATGAACACGGCTTCTTATTAATTGAGGATTTTGGCGATCTTCCCTATCGCAAAGCCATGCAACAAGGGCTCAGTGAAAAGCTTTTATACGGAGAAACAATTCAGGCGCTTATTCATCTTCACCAACACTGTCATCCTGAAAGTAAAAATGGCGCACTCTCACAAGGATTGCCAACCTACACCCAAGATCTCTTCATAAAAAATGCGTGTCTTTTTCTAGAGTGGAATGATGCGTCTTTCTCAGAAAAGGCAAAAGAAGAGTTTAAGAATTTGTGGGAGGAAGCTTATAATTATCAACCCCATCTTCCGTATACTCTCACTCTTCGGGATGTAATGGTGGATAATCTTTTATGGCTTCCTGATCGTCAAGGGTTTCAGCGATGCGGATTTATTGATTTTCAAGACGGATCCTGGGGGCCTATTACCTATGATCTTGTCTCTCTGTTGGAGGATGCACGCAGAGATATTTCTCCTGCCTTCGCTCAAGACATGCTGGACATTTACTTTGAAGCCTTCCCTGGCCTGTCGCGGGATGATTTTTGGGCGAGTTATTCCTTATGGGGAGCCCAACGCACCACGCGTATTCTCGGCGTCTTTTTTCGTCAAGCGAAACGAGAGGGAAATACACAGTATCTTGCTCATATTCCTCGTTTAAAAAAGATCTTAGCGCGTGATTTGCAACACACCTCTTTGCAAGGGTTAGCCAATTGGTTCGAAGGTTATGGAGGGCTGGCGTGACCTATCCTGCAATGATTTTAGCGGCAGGGTTAGGTCTTCGCATGCGCCCCCTCACGAATACCTTACCGAAGCCCTTAATTCCCGTGGCAGGCAAGACCATGCTAGAGCGCACTTTTGATCATCTTCATGAGGTGGAAGTTTCGAAGATTGTTGTGAATACTCATTATCTGGCTTCCTTTATTAAAAAAGCTGTGCCTTCTGGAACACTCATTTCTCACGAAGAAATCCTTTTAGAAACAGGGGGAGGTATTAAAAAAGCTCTTCCTTTGTTGGGAAACACTCCTTTTTTTACCCTCAATGGCGACAGCGTCTGGACAGGCTCAGAAAGTTTAAAGGAAATGGAAAAAGTATGGGACACCTCACTAATGAATGCACTCCTGCTTCTTATTCCCCGCGAAAAAGCCCATGGGTATGAAGGCAAAGGAGACTTTTTTATGTCAGAAGAGGGATGCCTTTCCAGACGTGACGAAGCTTCTGAAGCTCCCTATGTCTATGGGGGAGTTCAATTAACGTCCCCTCATCTTTTTGAGAACTCTCCCGAAGGGGCCTTCTCCATCAATATTTTATGGGATAAGGCTTTGGAAAAAGGACGTCTTTTTGGATGCATCCATCAAGGAGAGTGGTTTCATATCAGCACTCCTCAGGATCTCGCGCGTTATGAGCCGATGGTGGCGAAACGGACCTCAATCCCCATACTTGACTAAAACAGTCAGGAATTGTATAAACGACCCATGAAACTTGGGACAAAAGGACGATATGCGGTCATGGCTTTGGTGGATCTTGCCTATTATGGCAAGGGTCAACCCTTAGCGCTTACAGAAATTGCCACCCGCCAAGCCTTGCCCATTCCTTATCTCGAACAACTTTTTGTAAAGCTTCGCCAAAGAGGGTTTGTGGCAAGTACCCGTGGTCAGCAAGGTGGGTATACCCTTGCACGCGACGCAAATGCGATTCGTATTGCAGAAATTTTAGAAGCCATTGGAGAACCCCTTCAAACAACGCGCTGCGAAAAGAGCTCTGAAATGGGATGTTTGAATAAAAAAGGGCGCTGCTTGACTCATGACCTTTGGGCAGGGTTAGAACAAAAAATGCATCACTATTTAAATAGCATTTCCTTAGCGGATGTGTGTCAAAGGCGCCTAACATGATTTACTTAGACTATAACGCATCTACTCCCTTAAGACCTCAGGCCAAAGAAGCCCTTGTGGAAACCCTTTCTTTGACAGGAAACCCTTCTTCACCTCATCACATGGGCCGAAAATTACGCTCTTTGATAGATGGGGCACGAAAAGAAATTCTGGACAAAATCGAAGGAGAACGCCTCATCTTCACCAGCGGGGGGACGGAAGCCAATGCGCTTGCCTTATCAAGTGGAGAAGGTGTTCCTATCCTTGTTTCCTCTATCGAACATGATTCGGTTTTAAAGGCAGTTAAAAATACCCACCTCATTCCGGCAACAGAGGAGGGGAAGGTAAACCTCGAGAGGTTGGAGATGCTTTTATCCTCCTTTGAAAAGCCAGGCCTTCTTTCTCTTATGTTGGTTAATAATGAAACCGGGGTCATTCAACCCGTTAAGGAAGTAGCACAGCTGGCGCGCTCAAAAGGCTGGAAGATTCACACGGATGCAAGCCAAGCTTTAGGGCATGTCCCTTTTTCCTTTAAGGACTTAGGAGTAGACTTGCTTACCCTTTCTTCTCATAAATGTGGGGGGCCGATTGGTATTGGAGCCTTAGTTACAAAGAAAGATCTTCCCCTGACACCTTTAATCCGAGGAGGAGGGCAAGAATATGGCATGAGGGCAGGGACTCTCTCCGCCCCTCTTGTGGTTGCTTTTGCAACAGCCGTAAAAGAAGCATTAAAAGAGTCATCTGCGCCTCTTCAAAGATGGCGGCAGAAAATTGAAAACGCCCTGCCTGAAGCAGTGATTTATGGGAAAAAAGCCCCTCGAGTCACTCATGTTACGTGTTTAGGGATGCCAGACGTTCCAGCTGAGCTTCAACTCATGGCCTTTGATTTGAAAGGGATCGCCATAAGTGCGGGGGCCGCGTGTTCATCAGGAACTATGAAACCCTCTCATGTTCTCACAGCTATGGGTATTTCTGAAAAAGAAGCGCGCTGTGCGATTCGTGTGAGTATGGGATGGAAAACTCAAGAAGAGGATATTGATCAATTCATTCAAGAATGGCAGAACATTTATTATCAACATCAAGTAAAGGAAGCTTCGTGATGGAACGCCCCATTTATTTAGATTATCAATCAACAACTCCTTGTGATCCGCGGGTATTAGGCGTCATGCTTCCTTATTTTACGGAAGAATTTGGCAACCCCCATTCCCGCAATCATGCTTACGGATGGCAAGCTGAAGAGGCCGTTGAGGATGCACGCGAAAAAACAGCAAAACTTATCAATGCTGATCCAAAAGCCCTTATTTTTACGAGCGGCGCCACCGAATCGAATAACCTTGCCATAAAAGGGGTTGCTCATTTTTATAAAGAAAAGAAAGACCACATCATTACCTGTGCTACGGAACATAAGTGCGTCCTTAATAGTTGCCGACACCTAGAGCAAGAAGGGTTCAAGGTCACTTACCTCCCTGTCAAACCTAATGGCATTATTGATCTCCAGAGCTTGAGAGAAGCGATCACGGAAAAAACAGCTCTTGTCTCTATTATGGCAGTTAATAATGAAATTGGCGTGATTCAGCCTCTTGCAGAAATTGGAAAAATCTGTCGAGAGAGGGGTGTTTTTTTTCATACAGATGCGGCACAAGCCGTTGGGAAAATCCATCTAGATGTGGACGCAATGAACATTGATTTACTCAGTATTTCAGCTCACAAGCTTTACGGACCAAAAGGGGTAGGGGCTCTTTATGTCCGCCGTAAACCTCGCGTGAGGCTCTTGTCCTTTATTAGTGGGGGAGGACAAGAACGAGGAATGCGCCCAGGAACTCTTTCTCCTCCCTTATGTGTAGGGCTGGGGGAAGCTTGCGCTATTGCGAGCGTAGAAATGGGCTCTGAGTCCACTCGTCTTAAGACACTCCGCGATCGCTTTTATCACACGATAACGAGTGAGTTAGAAGAAGTTTACCTTAATGGTGACTTGGAACAGCGCATCCCCGGAAATCTTAACCTGAGTTTTGCTCATGTCGAAGGGGAGGGGTTGATGATGGGAATTAAAGATTTAGCCGTCTCGTCTGGATCTGCTT
>CANGTV010000044.1 GCA_947457015.1 Alphaproteobacteria bacterium
CGCTCCCATTTCACCAAACCAAATATTTTATCAAGGTAACTTTCTCGTCTCTGGGTAACTAGCATTTCTGCAAAGGACATCTCTTTCCCCCTCTCGGAAAATTGTGTCCTCACTTTATCACCCTATCCCACACTTTTGCAGAGGGTTCTCAGGGGAGGAGGTGTCGGAAATGTTAAAATTTCTTGCCATGCATGTGCGTCTTGTTCCCAGAGAGTACTCAGATGATCTTGGGAGCAGCAATAAACACCATGGGCATATTTCACCAAATCTAAGGTTTGATAAGGTGTTTGTGGCGACCACACGCCACGCGGCTTCAGAGAGGCTTTTGGCAAGGGAAAAGTTCCAAAATCTGTTCCAAAGGTGCCCACAATATTCAGAGTGTCACCTTGGATAAGAATTTTTCCAATTCCTTCTCCGGATTCAAGATGTGTTTCGAGAATTTTAAGACGGCTTTCGATGTCTCGAAAGTTTCCGTCCATTTCGTCAATAGTCAAGGGCGCGCCCTTGTCAGTGCGATAGGTTATCATAGGGGGTCTCCTTGGTAGTGTGATCAGTGGCCAGCAATCAGTTATCAGTGGTCTGATTACTGATTTCTAAAATAAACACTCACAAATGTTGGATGGCCTGGCACAGGATCACACCCATAGGAGGTATAGGGAACGCTCCCGCAGTCTGTTGTAACGGAGAAGCGTGCATACCCTGCCGCAAGAGCGCCTGTAAGACTCAGGTAGTCTTCTTCACGTGGGAGGGGGCTAAACATGACTTCCTGATTGAAGTCCCGCCCTCCGCGAGGAGGGGGTGTATGCTGAGTTTGTAAGGCTGAGGAGGTATAAAGACGAATACGGGTTTGATCGTAATCAGAGGTCAGGGCATAGTAAACTTGTTGGATTTGCTCGAGAGGAATACCTGGTTGATAGTATCCGCCATAGCCTCGCAAGACCCTTGTATTTAAAACACCGGGAGGAGATGTGAGAACATGCCCTGCTGTAAGGGTCGTTGTGCGCACCTGATAGGATTGGGTCTCCACACAAAAGGGCTTGAGATAGAGAGGCGTCCGTTCCTCCATCTTCCCAAATGGAAATGTTTTTCCAGAAAAAATAAACTTTTCTCCTTGATAAATACCCTGACCAACACCCACATACTCTAGAGCAACTCCACTCCATTGACAATTTTTCGCATCCCCCTGAGAGACACTAGCGTCGTCATAAAGGAAGGCTTCTGCTAGGGACTCTCCCTCGGAGATCAGCTGCACCTTGGGTGCTTTGTTAAGAAACGGTATAGGGTGCAAGACACACCGCAAAGCAAGCATTTCTGGTACGATTTGAGAGTCTTCAAGTAAAACACACGAAGAGGGGTGCGTAATCTCAAGACGTCCTTCTTCGTGGTTTAACTCGACAAAACCGGGTTCATACCCTGCATCAGGAGCATAGGGGGATAAAATGCGCATAAGGGAGGTGTCCTTTTGTTGAGAAGATGTGGTTATGATCGTTATTGTTTGCCCTTTTTTGTCACCAACTGTGTTGGTGACAGGCGTTGAGCAGTTAAAACAAAAACGTCATGTGGTGAGACTTCCTATCTCCTCCTCCCCCCTAAAACTTCTACAGAAGTGAGAGGGGGGTAAGTTCAGGAGGATGAGAGAGATTAATGAGAGAGAGAGAGAAAGGTGCATGAGAAACAAGAGATAAAATGAATAGGCTCCGTGAACAAAGTTTTGTAATGCTTCTCTCGGCTGTCATCCTTGCGTTAGAAGTCCTTGTTTTGCAAAGCAAAACTTAGAACTTCTTGCGCAAGGATCTTCTAGCAATCCACAATGGCGCTGAGATCTTCCCAATGTATAAAGGGTTTTAGAAATATTTGTCATAATGTAGACGTAAAATTCCATTCGATGTGCCTCCCTACAGAAGATCCTCGCTAAGAAGTGCTAGAATTTTCTTCGAAAATTAAGAACTTCTAAAGCAAGGATGACAGCCTCTTTTATCTTGTTCACGGAGCCTACTCATCCTACCCTGGCGCCCTCCAGGGAGCTGCCATCGTCACAGGAATAAGATGCTCAATTGTTTCCTTTGTTCGTAAATCCTTAAAGTGGAGGCGAAGACGGGTTGGCTTATCCGACAGGGCTTTTTTAAGAGCACCGGGAGGCTTTCCTGCATAAGCAAGCATTTCTGATTCTTGATCCTCGGGTCCGTTAATAAGCTCAATTCCTTTTAATAACTGCCCCTCTCGCCGCGCCTGGGGAGGAACTTTGTCATCATACCGAAAGTAGGAAAGTCCCGAAGGGGTTTGGCGCATCGCATTTTCATAAACCTGATATGACTCTTCGCAGTAGTCACTAGGAACACTATTGTCATCCCGGGTAAGGCCCGGGACTAAAGGTTCAGGATGACAGTTTGGAGCACACAACAGGGTCACACGCCCAAAGCGCTCGCCCGTTTCTCCCTTAGCGATCAAAGAATATTTCACAACTTTCCCGCGTCCCTCCCCTCCTGGCAAACGCGGATCGGTAAGGACAACGGTCGTATCCGTTGTCATGTCTTTGACCACATCCCACGGCGCTTCAAAGGAAATCTCAATGGCTCTGGCGCTTTTTGCGAGAATGGCTTTGGCCCGCTCCATCGCATGCTCCGCCGCCTGATAGCCTCGATCTGTTAAAAAGAAGGAGGCGCGTGCTGGACCCCCTAAAGCCGTGTGGAAACTATTTTGAAAAACCCATTTATCCTCTTCAAAAAATAGACCTGCCGTGTGTGTGGTTTGGCATCGATAGATTCCATTTTTATAGGCCACTTTCGTTCCTTCCCTATAAAAACACTCAGGACGCCACGTGTAGGCGTTTGGATCAGGATTAATATTGTGGAGGGTAAATTCCACTACCTTAAGTTCCCCCTCTCCTGGGTAAAGATCCTGAAAAGCATTCTGAAGGGTCACAACAAGGGTTTCCTTCCGCTTTTGATGATAATGCCAACTCACCCACAGGGTGGGCTTAAACCAATGACGTTTCACATGATACGACCTCGGCTCTTCTCCCTCCTCTTTTAAAGAAAGCGGGGGGGAGTAGACTGGATAGAGGGGAGATGTGGGGTTCATCTCCTTCAATTCACTTTTAAGGATCCACACCCCCGAGCGCCCTACCCGTCGTCCTGGTGAGGGCCATTTTTCAAAGAGGGCTTCTTTTGTATAGGTGTTGACTTTGGAATAGGGAAAAGACAGACGAATAGCTGCGCCCAAATCCGATACTCCTTCTTCCTTTTGAATCCAATGGGCATGCACCTTCACCGTACATGCTTTGAAAGGATTTTTTATGACACGGAAGCGAAGGCTATCCTGAAAAAAGATCTCTTGAACTCTTAGGATTTGGCGGCCTTCAAACCAATCGGACCGCGTAAGCTCCCAACTCAGCCGATCGCAATAAAAAGAGGAGGTGTGCGCATCTTGGATCTCCTCATATTTCTCAGGATCTTTGACCCACAAAGCATCCCAATAGGGAGGAATGCGGATGTCCTTTTGAAGACGCTCTCTCTTTTCGGACACATCTGGCGGACACGCGATAAGTTCAATCTCTGCAAAGTTTCCTTCTATTTTAATGGGTTCTCCCACCAGAACTCCTTTAAAATAAAGTTCATCACCTTGAATGGTCCCTATTGTTCCAGACGAGGGAAGAGGAGTTCCCGCCTCAATAACGAGGCGTGCCTTTGCAAAGAATCCTTCTTCTTGAAAAATTTCTAAATCAAAAAGATCTATTTTTTCTTTTTCTTGAAATAGAATATAAATATTCATTTTTATTCTCCCTAATAAAAAAGGAGTTGACGGCGGAGAAAAGGCGCCTTATATCACTAATCTAGTTGTTAGCTTTTAGTTCCTCAAATAATTAGGAATACATCAATGACACAGCAAAGTTGGTTTAATTCAAAAGGGTATCTCCAGGGAATTTTCTGGATGACCGTGGTTTGCTTTATTAGCAATTCAAATGACATTCTTATAAAACATTTAGGAAGTCGCTTATCAGGCGCAGAGGTTGCTTTTTTCCGCTTCTTCTTTAGCACACTCGTGCTTTTGCCATTTATGGCTGCGCAAGGAAAAGGCTCCTTTATGACTCGTTATCCAGGGGCTCAATGTGCACGTGCATTGCTGTTAATGTTAGCCATGGCTCCTTGGTGTTATGGCGTCGCTGCCCTTCCTTTAACCCTCGCCACAACCTTATCCTTTACTGTTCCCTTTTTTGTCCTTCCATTGGCTAAAATTTTTCTTAAAGAACATGTGGGCTGGCAACGATGGTTCGCAACATTGTTTGGATTCCTTGGAATGGTGGTGGCCTTGCATCCAACGGGGGATGCCTTTAATCCTATGGCCCTTGCCCTTGTGGTCTCAGCAGTCATGTTCGCAACCCTTGATATTATCAATAAAAAACTTCTCACCGAAGATGAAACCCTTTTGTCTATGTTGTTTTACTCCGCTCTTGGGACAGCCATTCTTGGTCTGGTGCCGGCTCTTTTAACGTGGCAAACACCTACATTGCAGGAACTTGGTTTCCTTTTTCTTCTCGGAGGAGGAGGAAGCTTGATCTTGTTCTGCCTTCTAAAGGCCTATGCCGCTACTGAAGTCTCGGCTCTTCAACCTTTCAAATATGTTGAACTTATCCTCTCTGGGATTTTTGGGTTTGTTATTTTCCAAGAATTCCCAACCCTTAGCACTATTTTAGGAGCAGGTATTATCATTCCATCCACTCTCTACATCACCATTTATGAAACTCGCCAACAGAGAAAAAGAATGGCGAGAGAAGAATTGGAGATGAAGAAAGCAGCTTGAGGGTAGTAATCAGTTATCAGTAGTCAGTATATTTTTTCTTACTGATTACTGACCGCTCCAGCTCCAACCCCCACCTCACAGATGCTTCCCATTCATCTGTCTCTAAGTGATACTGCATCAGTAGTCAGTATATTTTTTCTTACTGATCACTGACTACTGGTCACTGATCACTCCTCTTCCAGCTCCAAACGCCATCCCACAGAAGCTTCCCACTCATCTGTCTCTAAGTGATAGTGTTTTACAACCATGCGAAGCCAAGGACGATAGGTGATAAATCCTCCTGGACATCCTGGAGACAAAAACACACTATTTCCTTCCACTTTCTCTATAGGCCACATCTTTTCTAATGGATCATAGGCATAGCATCTTAAAGGCTCCCTCTCTAAAAAAATGCGGGACGCCCCAGCAGGGATAGTTTGCGTCAAGGATTGAAGACACCCCACCTTGAGGTGTGTCCCCACCCAAAGATTCTCAAAAGCAGGGGGTGCTTTATCCTTACAGCTGATCGTTGACTGAAATTTGTGATGTCCCTTATTCCCAACACAAACGAGCACTCCATTGATTGTACGACGTAAACTATCTTGCGGAATGGGGGTGAGAGACTGGGTACACTCTCGGGCTGAAAAGGGAGAAAAAAGGCTCCCCCTCTCTACCACTTCCAGGATTAAATCTGTCTCATTCATGAGGAATCCTTGCCTTAATGCTGAAGGTATGCACGCGTGTTTCCTCATCTTTCAGAAGAGAAAGACCACTTTTCATGATCTTAAGACTTCCTCTTTGATACGTATGAAGCAGGGTTTCCACTGTTTTTGCGAGCTTTAAAATTTCTTTCGTCCCCGCATAGCGGCTCCAAATCTTCAACGTGAATGTCACAAGCGTTGGTCCCCAGGGAAGACCTTGAAGCGAATGAAGGGGTTCAAGGGTCATGTAGGGATAGGGCGATTCAGGAGGAACCTGCTGAAACACGGGACAAACTTGGCTCAATATTTTTGTAAGGTCTAATAAAAGCTCACGCATTCGTTTCCTCCTTCGCTGCCATACATAAAAACCGATTGCACTGAATAAGAACCGGTGGACTGATTACAGATAAGCGCCTCAAGCTATGACGAAGGGGCCATAAAAATCCTATTTTGGAAGGAAGGTTGATCCCCGATCGAACGATAATGCGATAGAGGGCTTTCTCTTGTTTGTCTATAAGGGGCCACAAACATGCCCACACCCGTGGGCCGCGTCTCCATTCTTCTCGCCATCCTCCTTCCCCATCTTCATCCCTTTGGGGAATAAGGAGCGTCAGGCATTCTCTTAAATCTTTCGTTGTGATCGGTTTCATTATGATTCTCCTTACATTTATAAGAAATACGTGCTGCTCTTATTCACTCCGCTGTCATGCTGAACTCGTTTCAGCATCTCCTTGTCAACGAGATCCCGAAATGATCCCGGTTCAAGGCCGGGATTAAAGGTTCGGGATGACATTAATTACTGGATCCCCGTGTTCCCCGCTTTCGCGAGGACGGGGATGACAATGGAAAAATTGCAATAAAAGTCCATATTTTAAAGTTGATTGGGTATATTTCCTGCCAGTATCCATTTATGTTTACGATATTTTATTTCTCTTTAAAAAATATTGTATCTCCTGCGATGGTGAGGAGGCACATGAGGATGACAGGACAGTGAGTATCTCCAAAAGTTACATCACTCGCATCACCTTATAAGGCGTCAAAATAGGGAGATTGATAGCCTGTCCCTCATACAAAAAGCGGGTTCCCATCAACACCGCCATTTTTAGATCCGGAGGCAAAGAGGCGGACGTTTCGCCATATCCTGCCCAAAAATCAATGGACAACCCTTTGCCCCATAGAAGGGGAGAGAGAATCACTCTATCCTCCTCCACCCCGTAAGGAATCTCTCGCTCCCCCGCTTTCACGGAGTCCACCCCAAGAAGAGGCGGAAATGGTAGAGTTACTATAACTTCGCCCGTTTTACTTTTCACAAGAGGAAAGGACGGCGGATAGGGCGGAGTAAGCTGCATCCGCCACCGTTGTTTTAAAAGGGCTCGACCCGTTATATTTTCCACAGAGGCTCGTGCAGAAGAAATAATTGTTCTTAAAAGGTCATCTTCCTGGTCTGAAACAATGCGGAGGTAGGTTTTAACTTCTTCGAGTGTAACGGGCTCTTGAAAAGGGGAAATGCTGAGGTAAAGACGCATGGAATTCTCCAATTTAAGCATGGGTTGAAAAAATCGAAACAAATATTAACCAATTATTTATAATTTTATTACATAATAAAATAATGATGATATATTTAAAATTATTTAACAATAAAATGTCGTTAGAAGTCAGTGTTTCAGACAATCTTTACGAACACTTTCACTTCTTCCATAGAGGAAAGCCTAACTTTCCCTACGTCGTACATAAGTTTTTAACCTTTTAGAAAAGAGAGAAAACGATGAAAAAAACCTTATTAGCCACCTTGAGCATCTTAATTTTTGTAGGATCTGTAGCCATCCCTGGTGTCGATTCCTCTGCGTGTGGCAACATTTCTTGCTATACGACAGATTTTGACTTTTCATTATTAAATCCATCATTAAATTTTGGAGAAAGTAATGAATAAGTTTGTGTTAACGGTTCTTATTATGTCTGTTTTGGTCGAACCTGTCTTAAGCTCAAGTTATACTTCAAAGAACGTCATTGATGTAGGAAGCGATCGTATCCCTCATAAGCCATTTTTAAGGGCCCCTTTCACCGATCCAACTATGAACACGTGGATTCCATAAGTAAAAAGCCGTTGGTTGTTCGAGACACTGCCCCGCTTGAAAAAGCGGGGCTTTTTTTGTTAAGAAATCGTCATTGCGAGGAGCTTTGCTCCGAAGCAAACCAGAATTTTTACCATTTTTAAGTCCCTGAACTCGCCTCTCCGCTCTCATAGAGAGTACGATATTTTTTAAAGAGCTATAAAATATAGCAAATACAAATAAAGGTTGGCAGGAGTCATATATCTTCATCATAAATGAAGGTTCGTGTTTTCGCTAAACCAACCATTGTCCTCCTCGCGAACGAAGGCAGAGATCCAGGAACAATTAGGTTGTCATCCTGAACTCGTTTCAGGATCTTATTAACAACGAGATCCCGAAATAAATTCGGGATGACAGTAAATCCAACACCCCTACCCTCTAAAGTTCACAACCTTCAAGGCTTCAAAGTTCAACACATCCCCTCCCACACGACGCGTGGTATAAAACTCAACATAAGGCTTTGCACTATAGGGATCACGCAATACACGAATCCCACTGCGGTCGACAATTTGGTAACCTTCTTTAAAATTACCAAAAATAATAGCCTTCGAAGCTTCTCCTCTCACAAGAGGAGGCATATCATCAGAGATAACCACAGGATACCCTAGAAGTGTCGGCGTCATCACACCCGCTAAAGGAGGCTCCCATAAATATCGACCACTTTCTCTATCTTTTAATCGACGCATGCGGGCTTGAGCAGACCGTGACATCAACCAAGACGCCCCCGGAAGATAGGAGGGTTTTAAGGCAAAGAAAGCATCTTGAAGCTGGACTTCTCCCCCATCTTCTGCAAAATCCCCATTGACCCCTGTCCTAATTTCTTCAAGACGCCCCCATTGCCAATCTGCCCGCAGGGCTGTTTCATACGAAAGAATTCCCCTAGGCAAGTTTTCTCCTTCTCCTCGAATAAAAGCCGTGTTCTCCATGGCCGCTATTTTCTGAGCAATTTTTTGAGACAACCATTCCTCCACATTCAAAAGCGCATCATCCAGCAATTTTTGAGTCGCGCGGGGCTTGGCATACATTTCATGAACAGGGATGCGAATTTTAGCAACCTCTGGCGAGCGTGTCTCTTCTCTCTCTTGAGTTTCGCTCACCCATCCCGCATCTGCTGTATCCTTATCAATCAACAATTCAAGAACGGATGTTGAAATCTCTCGAACACTGGCAAGGGACCGCATGACGGATGTCGCTTGTAAAGTTGTATACAAACGGTCATGAAGACCAGAAGGAACCAAATAACCCCCGTCACGATCAGACGTTGTCGAAAGTGTCTTTCTCTCATAAAGATGCAATGGGGTATCAAGGCCTTTACGAATATAGTCCATAAAGGCATGCTGATGGCTGGAAAATGAGTCAGCTGTTGTTTCAACCGACGGGCGATTCGCAAAGGCTTCCATTTGCTTAAGGCGCTTTTCTGTACTTTCCAGATTTGCTTCAAGACGCGCCATTTTTTCTTCATCCAGCGGATCCACAGGGCGCATGCGCTCAAGATTCGTAAGACGGTTATCTTGGGTTGATTTAAACTCTTCAAAAGTACGAGCCAACTCATCCATAGTGTTTTGTATATCATAGTCGTGCATTCTTTCCTCTTTTGTTGGGGGTTTTTAAAAAGTAATCAGTGGTCAGTTATCAGTAGTCAGATAAATTTTTCTGATTACTCATCACTGATATGACTGACTACTTGGTTTTCACTTGCCGAACCGTAGCACGCGCATTCGCGCCAAAGGTCACAAGGGAAATTTCGATAAGATCAATGTCTAAGAGAATACGGGCTTTGCTTGTTTTATCCCGCGTGGCGCTCAGGGTGCGAAATCCAATGGAAAGGCCATCAATCACGCCTTCTTTCAAAAGAAGATAGGCTTCATCTGCTTGTTTCACCCCAAGGACCAGGCGCCCTTCCACGTAAAGTCCTCGATCATTTTCATGCAAGTGCGTCCACACGCCAAGAGGACGCTTGGGGTCATGCTGCCATAACATTTTTGGCATCCTCCCCAAAAGCCGCCATGCCCGTAGCGTTTTTGTAAAAGCCCCTTTAGCAACACGATCCTGGTGATGATCAATAACGTCGAAAAAACTGGCATACCCTGAAATTATCCCCTTTTTTTGAGGGGGATTTAAGCGTAGAGTGTGTGTCATAATAAAAACCTTTAGGGATGTGGCTAAATGAAGAAATTTATGGGAGTTATGGTTAGCTTTTTTGTGATGGTGTTGCCCGTGCACGGAAGCCAACAACAAGTTAAAAATCTCGATGGACAATGCACAACAGGATGCGCATGCGTGGGATGTGATCAGTGTTCACTAACTGGTGCCAGTGGATGTATAGATGCTGGCTGTTTACCGAATTGCGCTGCACTTACACCGCCCGCCACTCTTTATTCTGTCACCGGTCAAGGAGCTATTTTTTACTGTCCCGAAGGCACCACTATACAAGGCGTAACAAATGTGCCTAAAAAATATGCTACCCAAACATGGTATGCTTGTGGTTCATCGTCTGTATCGTTTCCTGAAACATCTGAGCTTCCAACGCCACTTTCCACCGCATTTGATTCCTATTCTTTTGGAACGCAAGCTTTTTTTTCTTGCCCCGCGGGTCAAAGTGCAACTTTAGTAAGAGATATCTGGTACACATGTTCGAATCCTGAAGC
>CANGTV010000045.1 GCA_947457015.1 Alphaproteobacteria bacterium
TCATGATGAGTGTCCAGAGGCTACAAAATATTCATGACACCCCACTTCTCAAAAAAAATCTCTCCTCTTAATAAAATATTATTAATTATTGAGTAAAATAAAAATAATAACAATAAGAAAAACAATAATTGACAATTAATGGAGAAAACAAATGAAAAACTTAACCCTTCTTACTTTTTTAGCCGTAGCAACACTCGGAATTACAGGCGCAAAGGCTGACTGTGGATGTGGCGTCGCTGCCCCTTGTGCAGCTGCATGCCCATGCCCCATGGAATGTCCTTGTGAACCTACATGTTGCCCAGCCAACAGAGGTCTCTTTGATGGTGGGTCATGCTGTGGTGGTCCTGCTATCCCATCCTGTGGTTGCGGATACTAAGAACGATCCAAAAAGTCGCCGTTGCAATGCTATCAAGTCTCCTTTAGGGACTAGCATCACACCGGCGACTTCATCATAACACACTGATTCCTTTATCGAAAATATTCTCCTAAAAAAAATCCTGCGATCTTAATAAAATATTATGAATTGCTGGATATACTGACTCCAATAATAATAAGAATAAGAAACAACAACATATAAACAAAGGAGAATACGATGAAAAAATTAACTCTTCTGTCATTCCTCGCTGTAATAGCAATGGGACTTACAGGTGCAAATGCTGCTCTTACCCTAGAAGGTGAGCAAAATGCGCAATACTACATGGGGCCTGGACCTTGCCCAATGATGGCTGGCGTTGCAGCTCCTTGTGCTGTAGCTGCACCTTGTGCTGTAGCTGCACCTTGTGCTGCTCCTTGCCCATGCCCAATGGAGTGCCCATGCACACCAGTATGCTGCCCAGCAGTCAGAGGACTGTTTGACGGCGGTATGTGCTGTGGCGGACGCGCGGGTCCAGCCCTCTACGGCTGCTGGTAAGCAGTAACTAGGGATCAGTGGTCAGTAATCAGATAGGCTTTCTTTCTGATTACTGATAACTGACTACTGAAAACTATTTCCTTCAGGGAGCGGTGGATATCCCACCAGCTCCCTTTTTTCATTGACCGTTAAAAAAGACGCCTGTTCAATTTTTCCCCATAACGCTTCTCTCTTAGGAGCAAGGGCAGGAACTGACTCCGTATCATACTCAAGGGAGAGATTCTCCCCAAAAAATGGCACAAGCCATTGGTTAAGCTCTCCCTTAATCATTTCTAAATGAGGAAGAATTGTATCCTCCCACAAATGATAGCGGGCCTCTTTGTAATTGGAGAAGGTGGCATCACCCGGAACCCCCACCAACATAGGGGGCACTCCATACACTTGAGAAATCTCTCGCGCCGAAAGGTTTTTCCCTTCAATAAAATCCAGATCTTTGGGAGAAAGCCCCATCTCTTTCCACTCAAAATTTCCCTCTAACACCAGAACACGCCCCGCATTCCGGGACCCTTCATAGGCGTCCTTTAATTCTTGACGTAAACGAGACCGCTGTTCTTCTGACAAAATCTCTCCGTCTCCAAGGTTGACGTGAAGAGCGCCTGAAGGCCGGCCCCCGTTTTGCAAAAGCGAAAGATTATGTCCTGCAACTGCGTTATGTTGATCAATGGCATGGGCCGCGGCTTCAATAGGACTCATCCCATACCAATCATGAAGAGGGTGAAATGTGCGAATATGACGTACGCGCGATTTTCCATCAAACGGATCCACAGGAATACGAACGGAGCGCCCCCCAAGCGTATACTCATAAGCTTCAGGAACCCCCGAGGTTCCTGGAATAACACACACGCGATCCGGCCTTAAAAGATAAAGCTCAAGCGGCTCCGTCTCGCGCATCACAGCCTCGATATAAACATTTCCCGCAAGCAACAGATACGCGGTCAGCGCTTCCATAAAACGTGAAGTCCCTTGATGAGGATTAGGATTTTGCAGAAGAGACAAAAGGGGATGAGTAGACAGTCGTTTATGTCCTTGATAAAGCTGCCAAGGAACGCTGGATACTCCTCGTGAGATCAAGGAAACACAGCGATAGACGATGATATTTTTCTGATATCCTTCTTCAGCCAGTGTATCGTACTGCCGCGGCGTCCAAATGGGAGTGTGAGTTCCTGCTGTCACAAAAAGGGGCGCAACAGCGCTGGCCTTTTTTTCATGACGACGCAAGAAACGGTTCATCCAATTTTTCATGAGGGGTTCCTTGTGTATTGAAAAGGGTAAGAAATGAGGAAAATTAACCTGAGTTTTGGACAAGAAATTAGAATATTTCATATAAAACAGGTAGTTAGCGTCATTACGAGGAGTGAAACGGTCCCCGTGTAGACGGGGAAGCAGCCCAGTGTAAATACCGCATATCCGAAGGACATGAAGCTTTTCTTACTACATAAATTCAGCGTTTCTCTCACAAATTAAAAAAGATGTATTCCTTCGGAATAAGTTCTTTTTTCTGGGTTGCTTCGCTGCGCTCGCAATGAAGAAATTACACTCCAGGCACACGTCTACGATTTTACATTTATCACTCTACGCCCTTTTGAGAGGGTGTCAAATTTTCCGATTGGCCATTTGACCGTTTTTTTGTTTGCTGTAGACTATCAAAAAAATTCATAACTATGAGCCCTATGACACCTCTCGCAAAAAACAAACCCTTCTGGGCCCTTTTTGGAACACAGTTTCTAGGCGCCTTTAATGATAATTTTTTTAGAACGGCTTTTGTAACCCTGATCACCTACCATCTCGCGATCTACTCCGAGACATCAAAAGCATTATTTGTGTCAGCCGCCTTTGGGCTTTTTATGCTGCCTTTTTTCCTCTTTTCCCCCCTTGCAGGGCAACTGGCTGACCGTTTTGACAAAACCAAAATTATTCGCTTGGTGAAGGTGGCCGAGATTCTTATCGTAAGCCTCAGCGCTTACGGATTTATACATCAAAACCCTTATTTTCTTTTAGCGGCCCTTTTTTGTATGGGCACCCACTCCGCTTTTTTTGGCCCCGCAAAATATAGTCTTCTCCCAGATCTTCTTTCTCCACAAACGCTTTTAAAAGGAAACGGATATATAGAAGCCGGGACCTTTCTTGCAATTATGGGCGGCACTCTGACAGGGGCTTTAATGATTCATGTGGGTGTTTCCCCGACAGTTTTAAGCGCTCAATTGTTTACTGTGGCTTTATTCGGGTTTTTGATGAGCTGTAGGCTTCCTCCCACCTCTCCACGGGCCCCTCATCTTAAAATTCGTTTGTCATGGAGCCGCGAGATAAAACATCTCTATCGTTTTACACGAAAAGAGACCCGTATTTTTAAAGCCATTATGGCCATTGCTTGGTTTTGGTTGGTGGGCGCTGTTTTGCTCGCCCAACTCCCTCCCTTTGCAAAGGAAGTCCTCCATCTTGAAGAAAGTGTTTTTATCTTTCTTCTCCTCCTCTTTACCCTTGGCGTGGGGACAGGGGCCATCTTGTGTGCCTGGCTTTTCAAGGGAGAAATTACAACAAAGCATGCTCCTCTTTTAGCCTTCCTGATGATTCCCTTTTTGTTTGATATCTCAACTTTTCGTGCTCCCTTTGCCGAGGGACCCACAGCTCTCTTTCCTTTCTTGATATCCTTTCAAGGACTCCGCCTCACAGCAGATATTTTTAGCCTTTCCTTTCTCGGGGGACTTTTTGTGGTCCCCCTCTACACTTTCATTCAGGCTCACGTGGTCCCAAGCCGTCTCTCTCAAGTCATCGCTCTGAGTAATATCATGAACGCTGGATTTATGGTGTTTGCAAGCTTTTCCTCCTTTTGTTTATTAAGTGTGGGAATCCCTATCCCGACGCTTATTTGGCTGACAGCCTTAGGACAGATCGTGATGACCCTTTATATGCTGCGTATCTTGCCCGATGATCTGCTGAAAACGTATCTTTATACCCTTTTGAAAGTTCTTTTTCGCCTTCAAGTTCAGGGCCTTGAAAACTATGAAAAAGCAGGAAAAAGAGTCATGCTCATTGCGAATCATACATCCTATCTTGATGCCCTTTTAATTGCAGCCGTTCTTCCCGAAAAACCTCTTTTTGCCATTAGCCGGCTTACCGCCAAAAGATGGTGGGTCAAACCTTTCCTTGTGCTCGCCAAAGTCTATCCTTTAGATCCTCTTTATCCGTACGCCCTTAGAGGTGTCATCGAAGAAGCCAAGCGCGGCCATAAGGTCCTCATCTTTCCTGAGGGGCGTGTCACCCTTACGGGAAGCCTTATGAAAATTTATGAAGGGCCGGGGATGGTCGCCGAAAAAGCGGAGGCCCGTATCCTCCCACTTCGCATTGAAGGGGCTCAGTATACCTTTTTCTCTCTCCTCAAAGGCAAGCTGCCCCGAAAGTTTTTTCCTAACATTACGATTACCATTTTGCCCTCTCAAGCCCTTAACGTAAATCCAGCGCTTAGCGGAAAAGCACGCAGACGCGCTTTAAGCGACCATCTCTATGATCTCATGATCACAATGATATTTACCACAAGTCCTCTTAACAAAACTCTTTTTACGGCTCTTATCGAAAGCCGCAGACTTTATGGATCTCGCTTGCCTGTCTTAGAGGATATAAGCCGAAAATCCCTCACCTATGGAACGCTTCTCCTAAAGGCCTTTACTTTTTCACGACAACTCGCCCGCCAAACAAATGCCGGAGACGCTGTGGGGTTAATGCTGCCCAACACCCATGCTCTCATGATAAGTTTTTGGGCTTTGCAAGCCATTGGGCGGATTCCCGCCCTTTTGAATTACTCAAGCGGCTCTGCGGCTCTTCTAGAAACCTGTCGTCTTGCCGAGGTGCAGACCGTCTATACGTCGCGTCAGTTTGTGGAAAAAGCACACCTTCAGGATGCGGTTGATCTTTTGAAACAGAACAAAATTCATGTGCTCTATCTTGAGGACGAGGCCAAAAAAATTCGCCTTATGGATAAACTTTGGGGGGTTTATGGATATTTGTTCCCAGAAAGGGCGTATAGGTTTCATCACACTGCGCCCCGCTCCCCTTGCGTTATCTTATTCACCTCCGGCTCAGAAGGCACTCCCAAAGGAGTTCCTTTAAGCCATCTTAATCTGCAGGCCAATCGTCACCAATTAACGTCTGTCGTGGATTTTAGCGAGGCAGATAAGGTCTTGAATGTGCTCCCCCTTTTCCATGCCTTTGGCCTTACGGCTGGTATGATGTTGCCCCTTTTGTCGGGCATCAAAACCTTTCATTATATCTCTCCCTTGCATTACCGCGCTGTAGCAGAGCTTATCTATAACACAAATGCCACAATTTTATTTGGCACAGACACTTTTTTGTCTGGCTATGGCCGCATGGCGCATGCTTATGATTTCCGCACCCTTCGCTGCGTTTTTGCAGGCGCTGAAAAATTGAAACCAGACACG
This sequence comes from Alphaproteobacteria bacterium, assembly GCA_947457015.1. Classification (GTDB taxonomy): domain Bacteria; phylum Pseudomonadota; class Alphaproteobacteria; order UBA9655; family UBA9655; genus UBA9655. The sequence continues at coordinate 5,344 of CANGTV010000045.1, forward strand.
CAGCATCTCTGGTTTGAAAAGTTTGGTCTTCGCCTCTTTGAAGGATACGGCACCACAGAAACAAGTCCTGTTCTGTGTGTCAACACACCTATGCATTATAAAGCCGGCACCGTCGGGCGATTCTTGCCCGGCCTTTCCTATCGTTTAGATCCCGTTGAAGGAATTGAAAAAGGAGGACGCCTCTGGGTTAAAGGCCCCAATGTGATGCAAGGATACCTTGACTCCGAATCGTCATTGCGAGCCGAAGGCGAAGCAACCCAGCATTCTAAGAACTGGCACGACACCGGCGACATTGCAGAAGTGGATGAAGAGGGGTACGTCACCCTCAAAGGGCGGGCTAAACGCTTCGCAAAGGTGGGCGGAGAAACGGTATCTCTCACAGCTGTGGAAGAGGCCGTTGGGCGTCTTTGGCCAGGATATACCCACGGGGTGATCACACAGCCAGATCTTAAGAAAGGAGAGCGATTGATTCTCTACACCACCTATCCTAAGGCTGACAAAGCAGCTCTTGTCTATTTCTGGAAACAAGAAGGACTCTCGGAGTTATCCTTACCAAGAGTCCTTGTTGTTTTGTCTTCTCTTCCTCTTTTGGGGTCAGGAAAAGTAGATTATAGAGCTCTGACTTCTGCCACTGTTTGATACACAAGCGATGACGCTTTTGCGGTAACAGCCAAGAAGATAAATTCAAACATAAAGAAGGCAAACAGACCGAAGAGAACTGTTGAAACAAGCTCTAAGCTAGCCAAACTAGGAATCATGCTTAAGGCTCCTAGAGCCAAAAAGCCCAACGATGTAAGGGCCAGCAGAGCAAGAATAAGGAGAAAATAGAGTCCCACTAACCGCAAGACATTCCCTTTTAAAAGACTCCAACTTGTTCTAATAGGCTTAGGCTTATCAAGAGCAATCAAGACACCATAGAGGGAAACACGAAAAAGCAAATACAAGCCATAGATAAAAAAGACAGCACCTAAAATGACATCCACAGGGATACTCGCAAAGAGATAATGCGCGCCTACCCCAATCCCAATTGAGACCAAGACATAAGCTCCCCCCAGGATGCCCAGCAAAAGAGCGTACAATACCATTTTTAGAAAACGCCAGTTGAGATTCAGCGTCCACCACTTTCTTCCTCCCTCATGAAGGACACCATAGCGAATGTTATTAATATAAATGCTAATTCCAAAAATGAGATGGGTGATAAAATAAACACTCTGCCCCACACGGACCAGGGGCTGAGGGGGGAGTTGGGACTGAGGTTGGGGTTGGGTACCATTCGCCTCCATAAAACTGTTTACATTCCCCATAAGAATTTGCTTAAGATCAAGAGGATAACCTACATACCAATAGGTAAAACCCAAAAAAAGAAGGCCAACAACTAAAATCACAAGAGGAGCATAGGCCACCCTAAACCACTCCACCATATGCCTCCACACGTTCTGAAAGCTCAGTGAAAAAATTTTCATAATTTGAATACGCATATTTACCTCCCTTAAGGGTAAAAAGATTTTCATAGAATAATATTATTCACAAAGTTATTAATATTAAATTAAATTTCTAAGAAGGATCTTTCTTTATGCTCACCATTGCCACGTGGAACATTAATTCTATTCGGATGCGTCTCCCTCTTCTTCTTACATGGTTGAAAGAGACAGCCCCTGATATCGTCTTGCTCCAAGAAACAAAAACGCCAGACGATCAGTTCCCCCGAGAAGCCCTTGAAGATCTTGGGTACAACATCGCTCTTTCAGGTCAAAAGAGTTATAATGGCGTGGCGATTCTCTCCAAATTTCCTCTTGAAGATGTGACGCGGGGAATTCCAGGATTCATAGATGATCAAACACGGTATATTGAGGCCGTAACAAATGGGGTACGCATAGCCTCTGTCTATGTTCCTAACGGAATGGCCGTAGGGAGTGATAAGTATGAGTATAAACTTACTTTTCTGAAACACCTTTATGCTCATACCCAAACTCTTTTAACTTATGATGAGGCTTTTGTTCTGGGGGGAGACTTTAATATCGCTCCCACCGATGAGGATGTCTATGACCCGGAAGAGTGGCATGAAAAAATTTTATGCTCTACGCCTGAGCGAGAAGGATTAAGAGCCCTTCTTTATCTGGGCCTTACGGATGCCTTGCGCGCTCTTCATCCGCAGCAAAAAGATCTCTACACGTGGTGGGACTATCGGGGTGGCTCTTGGCAAAATAATTTTGGATTACGGATTGACCATCTCCTCCTCTCTCCCCAAGCAGCGGATCATTTAACAGAGGCCTCTGTGGATAAAAAAGTGCGTGCTATTGAAAAATCCTCCGATCATGCCCCCGTTGTGTGTGGGATTAATTGTTTCACGTGAAACAATTTTGGTTTTATTGTAAAGATAATATAAGCCGTGAACACCATTATGACTGCCAAGTAAACTGCCGGAACAAAAGAAATCTCGCTGATATACCAGAGCCACAGACAAAAAGGTGTCGTCAAACGCCCGAGGGTCGTGGCCCCTAAGGCCCCTCCCATCCCCACAAGAAGATATTGTTCAGAGAGTGGAAATAAGCTTTTGAACCAAAAGTTCATGGGACACATGAAAGCAACCCCCCAAAAAACAATCCACACCCGTACAAAGACCACATACCCTAAGGAAGCTTCTGGAAGATACGCAAACAATGGAACGATTGTGAAACTTAATATCACACTCGCCAGCACCATGACTTTAACGCCTTCATATCTAAGAGTAATCCTCCCCAAGAGTGGAATTAACACCATGTCAAAGGCCAAAAGCACCGTATTCAACACCATCATCGTTTCTAAAGAAATGCTGGTCACAAGAGGCACAAAGCTATTCATAAAAACAAAAGGAATGGTCCCCGTGATATGACCAAATCCTGTCGCCACGGCAACACGGAGGACATTTGCTTTATGCGTCCACAAAGACGCAAGGCTCGACACTTGATAAGATGCAAAAGCCTTTGTTTCAGCAGGAGAAGAAGAATAGCGACGCAAACCATATCCTACCACTCCGGTGAGCCCCCCTGCCCAAAAACACCACCGCCAGGCTTCATGGGGTGACACAAGAACAAGGGTCACCGCCCCTGACGCTAAAATAGTCCCCAACATAGAAGAGCTTTGATACAAGTGAGACGCTTTCAATGCATAAGAAGAGGACTTGTGCTCCATAATATATAACTTTGCAATTGTGCTCTCTCCTGCTGCAAAAAGACCTTTGATCATCCGGATACAAATTAAACTGGCGGGAGCCACCCATCCTATTTCTCCATACCCGGGCAAAAATCCTAAGCACACTGTTGAAAGAGACACCCCAATTAAGGAATAGGCCATGCCAGAAAGAGGACCGTAGTGGCGCGCAATCATCCCAAAAATGAATGACCCGACCGGCCGCGTCACAAGAGACGTGGCCAGCACGCTATAAACGAGGATAAGCTGAACAATGGGCTCATAGGTTGGGAAAAAGACAGGCGCTAAGACAGGGCCCAAAAACCCATAGATGGCTGAATCATAATGATCCAACGCATTCCCTATCAGGATAGAGGTGTCTTTTTGGTTTAACCCTTTTGTGTCATCCCCGCCCCTTTTTTTGTCATCCCCGCGAAGGCGGGGATCCAGCTTAGTAACACAGCAATTTTCTTCCCTATTCATTTCAAATCTCCAGATAATCTTCCTTTCTCATCCTGGATCCCCGCTTTCGCGAGGATGACAAGTGAAAAAGTCAGCTATGCCAGGAGTTCTAACTGAAAAAGGATAAAATTGCAGATAGGAAAAGCGCAGACAAAAAGATCTTGCCCACACTCCCTCCGCTGGTATAGCCCAGATCAGGTTCTAAGGGTCTTTCTCAGCCATAGCCTATGGCACCCCTGGTGATGGCTTTTACTATCAAGAGAATTGGCGTTTTCGTCAAGACCTCTTGCATCCCTTAAAGCTTGTGCTACACTTTCTGTGAAATTTAACAATGAGCTAAGCTAATGGAAAAATTACCAATGACAGCCGGAGGTCTTGAGCACCTTCAAGAGGAACTCAAGCACCTTAAGCATGTGGAACGCCATGCGGTCATTAAAGCAATTTCTGAGGCGCGCGAGCACGGAGATTTGTCAGAAAACGCAGAATATCACGCAGCCCGCGAACGACAGGGATTTATTGAAGGCCGCATTAAAGAGCTTGAAAGTAAAATTGCGCGCGCGGACGTTATTGATGTTTCAAAGCTGTCTGGAAAGGACATTAAATTTGGTGCAAAAGTGACTCTCCTTGACGATGAAACAGAAGACCGCTTCACCTACCAAATCGTAGGCATTGATGAAGCGGATATCAAAAAAGGATTACTATCCATCAATTCTCCGCTAGCCCGCGCCTTGATTGGGAAGTCAGTGGGAGATACTTGCGATATTACAACACCAGGAAAAGGCCACAAATCATACGAAGTTCTTGACGTTAGTTATCAGTGATCAGTGTAGCAGTGGTCAGTAAGAAAAAAGTATACTGACCACTGACTACTGCCTAAGGAGGGGTGCCGGAGCGGTCGAACGGGGCGGTCTCGAAAACCGTTGTGCGTGCAAACGTACCGTGGGTTCGAATCCCACCTCCTCCGCCATTTCTAGGATCCATCCCAAAGACATAGGGAGAATTTAGAAAAATGCTTAGAAGCCTTTATGACAAGAAGAAAATACTGGGTTTAGACCTTACAAGGATCTTTTGAAAAAATGTTCAAAATCTTGTGCATCCATGGGTTTTCCTAAAAAAAATACTTGAACA
>CANGTV010000046.1 GCA_947457015.1 Alphaproteobacteria bacterium
AGCTCGGAAAGTAAATTATATTTTTTAAATATTAATTAAAATTTTAAATAATATTTTTTTTTATTCAGTGAATTACGATAAAAAGATAAAAAAGGAACGATCGAGAGATAAAAAAATAGAGAGTCCCTTGAGAAACCTGGATAAAGAACTCTGAGCGAGTATGGGCATTCTTATGCCCATGGAGGGTTACATTCCCAATAAAATTCGTTCAGGATTGTCGAGGCATTCCTTTACGCGAACGAGGAAAGTGACGGCTTCCCGGCCATCGATAAGGCGATGATCATAGGAAAGGGCCAGATACATCATCGGACGGACTTCAACTTTACCGTCGACAACAACCGCACGGTCTTGGATTTTATGCATTCCTAAAATCCCTGATTGAGGGGGGTTGAGAATAGGAGTGGACATCAAGGAGCCATAAACCCCCCCATTCGAAATAGTAAAGGTCCCCCCAACTAAGTCCTGCATAGTAAGTTTTCCATCGCGTGCTTTGTGGCTTAGATCTGAAATATCTTTCTCAATTTCTGCAAAGCTTTTTTGATCCGCATCTCGTACCACGGGCACCACGAGACCTTGAGGCGTTCCGACGGCGACTCCAATGTCGTAATAATTTTTGTAAATAAAATCATCCCCCTCAATTTCCGCATTGATGGCAGGAATTTCTTTCAGCGCCACAAGGCACGCTTTGACGAAAAAGGACATAAACCCAAGCTTCGCCCCATGTTTTTTTTCGAAGGAGTCTTTCAGCTGTGTGCGAAGATTTATAATATTTGTCATATCCACCTCATTAAAGGTGGTGAGGATAGCCGCTGTGTTTTGAGCTTCTTTTAAGCGCTCCGCAACACGTTGACGCAAGCGGCTCATAGGAATTCTCTCTTCTTCCTCCTGGCGAGGACGCGCTTTTGAAGTTTCTTGAGTCTTATTTTTGACCACAGGCGGAGGAGCTGCTTCTTTAACAACAGAAGGGGAAGATGATAAGGTAGTTTTTTTAGGAGAGGCCCCTTCTGTTACGCGCCCGATAAGCGTATTGATTTCAACAGTCTGCCCCTCTTTGACCAGAACATCGGAGAGAATACCTGCGACAGGAGAGCTAACCTCAAGGGTAACCTTATCCGTTTCAAGTTCAACCAGCGGCTCATCCATGTCAACCGCATCTCCCTCATGTTTAAGCCAACGCGCAAGGGTCGCTTCAGCAACAGATTCTCCCATGGAAGGAACTTTGATGTCTTTTTTTTGGGTCATTTTTTGTCCTCGTTTTTTACCTTCAGCGCTTGCCTTATCAAAAGATCTTGTTCAAAGAGATGACGACTCAGAAGGCCAGTAGCTGTTGAGGCGGCTTCAGGGCGTCCAATATAAAGAGGACGGCTAGCGCGCATCTTTATCTTTTCTAAAACAGCTTCGAGGCGGCGATCTAAAAAGGTCCAGGCTCCCATGTTCATCGGTTCTTCTTGGCACCATATCAAGTCAGCATTTTTATAGGGTTTCAATATGTTAACAAGCGTTTCAAAAGGAAAAGGATAGAGTTGCTCAAGGCGAACAATGGCAATATCTTTAATTTTCCATTCTTCTCGCTTTTCTAGCAAATCATAATATATCTTTCCAGAACATAAAATAACGCGTGACGCCTCTTTGATTGAGTCGGGGATGACCTCTTGAAAATAAGTTTCTTTTTCAAAATCTTTGAGGGGCGAGGTGGCAAGCTTATGACGAAGCAAGGATTTGGGCGTCATCACAATCAAGGGTTTTCGATAATTACGATGAATCTGTCGGCGTAAGGCGTGAAAATAATTGGCAGGTGTGGTGCAATTAACCACTTGTATATTGTCTTCCCCACACAGCTGTAAATAACGTTCAAGGCGAGCTGAAGAATGTTCCGGCCCTTGTCCTTCATACCCATGAGGCAACAGCATGACAAGACCAGACATTCGAAGCCATTTTGCTTCACCTGAGACAAGAAATTGATCAATTATGACTTGAGCTCCATTGGAAAAATCGCCAAATTGGGCTTCCCACATGACAAGGGCATTGGGCTCAGCATAGCTATACCCAAGCTCAAACCCAAGGATAGAGGCTTCTGCTAAAGGGCTGTCCCATACCTCGAGGGGAGCTTGCGTTTTAGATAAGTGGTTCAAAGGAATATATTTTTCTTCGGTTTCTTGGTCCACTAAGATCATGTGGCGTTGGCTAAAGGTTCCTCTCCCTGAATCTTGGCCACTAAGACGAACATGATATCCTTCGTCCAAAATGGAACCGTAAGCCAGTGCTTCCGCCATAGACCAATCCACTGGACGATTGCTTGTGACCATCTCTTGGCGGTGCGCAAGAGACCGCACGAGTTTAGGGTGAAGATGAAAATTCTTAGGGATTTGGCACACGGTTGTTCCTATGGAAACAAGAGTTTTTTTTGTCACCCCTGTCACCGTTGAGATTTCCTTTTCTTTTTTTACCGTAAATCCTTGCCATCTTCCATCTAGCCAATCTGCTTTAGAAGAGGTGTATGATGGGGAGTTTTGAAAGTTTTGTTGAAGATCTTCTTTAATCGTTTTCTGAAGGGTGAGCGCTTCATCCTGTGTGATCGCGCCATCTTCAATGAGCTTTTGAGTATATACCTGGCAAATGCTGGGGTGGTTTGCGATAGCTTTGTACATGAGGGGTTGCGTAAAGGCAGGCTCATCCGCTTCATTGTGTCCAAAGCGTCTGTAACACACGAGATCGACCACCACATCTGATTTAAACAAGTATCGATATTCAGCTGCAAGGCGCATCACCTTTACAACAGCCTCAGGATCATCTCCATTGACATGAAAGATAGGGGCTTGAACGATCATGGCCAAATCAGAACAATGATCAGAAGATCGCGCATGCTCCGGACTTGTTGTAAATCCAATTTGATTATTGATAATGACATGAAAAGTTCCCCCTGTATGATACCCCTGCAAAAGGGAAAGCATAAAGGTCTCTGCCACAATGCCTTGACCAGAAAAAGCAGCATCTCCGTGGAGGAGGAGTCCCATGACTTTGGAGCGTTCCGTATCCCCCCGTTGATCTTGCTTAACACGAACTTTCCCTATGACAATGGGATCCACGGCTTCTAAGTGAGAGGGGTTAGCTGTGAGGGAGAGATGCACCTTTTTTCCATTAAACGTTCGATCCGTAGAGGTTCCTAAGTGATACTTTACATCTCCTGATCCTTGAACTTGGTCCGGTTTATAGCTTTGGCCTTGAAATTCTGAGAAAATAGCTTGATAGGGTTTTCCCATAATGTTGGCAAGAACATTGAGGCGGCCCCGATGAGCCATTCCTATAACAACTTCTTCTACGCCAAGGGCCGACGATTTATGTAAGGCTTCTCTAAGTCCAGGAATAAAGCTTTCGGCGCCATCCAAACCAAATCGTTTTGCTGCAGGATATTTTGTATGTAAAAATTGCTCAAAATTTTCTGCAACCATCAGGTCTTTCAAAAGTTTCTTTTCCCACGCTACATCTTCGGTAAGGACACCAAACCCAGGTTCATCTTTATTTTCGCCTTCAATACGTTTTTGAAGCCAAAGCTTCCTTTCGGGGTCTTGGATATGCAGAAATTCGATGCCAATTGTGCCACAATAGGTCTGGCGTAGCCGGGTTAAAATTTCGCGAAGTGTTGCAGACGAAAGACCCAACACATCATCAATAAAAATGGGGCGATCATAATCTTTTTCCTGAAATCCATAGCTACGCGGGTCAAGTTCAGGAAAAGAGACTTGTTTTGTAAGCCCTAAAGGATCCAACTTGGCGATCATATGCCCTCGTGCCCGATAAGCCCGAATTAACATGATGGCACGAATTGAATCTAAGATTGCTCCTTTAGTGTCTGTTGCCATTCCCTTTTTTTTAGAAGAAGCGGGTTGTGTCGCCCAACTCGGTCCTTTTATGTCTTGTAAGGCCTTAGCATCGCTGTCTTTGAGAGAGGAAAAATAATGACGCCATTCTTCGTCAACTGAAGAGGGATCCTGAAGGTATGAAGCATAAAGCTGGGCTACATAAAGAGCATTGTCCCCTGTAAGAAAGGAGCGGCTTTCGTCAGCCCATGTGGAGGAGGAGGTCATATGACTATTATACATTTCTAGGGTTTATTTATAACACTCTTAACATTTTACAGAGTTCCCAGAAAAAATCAAACTTTGCGATTGGCCAAAGCGTCATGCAACGTTTCTCCGATACGGGCAGGAGAGGTGGTGACCTCAACCCCTGCACTTCGCAAGGCGTCAATTTTGTCTTCAGCCCCTCCCTCTGACCCAGAGATGACAGCCCCTGCGTGCCCCATGCGTCGGCCGGGGGGTGCTGTGAGGCCTGCAATAAAAGCAACCACAGGTTTGGGATTTTTACAGGATTTCAAAAAGAGTGCCGCCTCTTCTTCCGCCGTCCCCCCAATTTCTCCAATGAGGACGATGGAATCAGTGTGAGGGTCTTGATGAAATAACTCAAGGCAGTCCACAAAGTTGAGCCCATGGATGGGGTCTCCTCCAATACCGATGCAGGTGGATTGTCCTAACCCCACAGCGGTGAGTTGAGCCACGGCCTCATAGGTTAGTGTTCCCGAGCGGGAGATAACACCCACCCCTCCCGGTTTATGAATATAGCCCGGCATAATCCCGATTTTACATTCCCCTGGGGTGATAATGCCAGGGCAATTAGGACCGATGAGGCGTGTTGATGATCCCGTTAAAGCGCGCTTCACCCGCATCATGTCTAAGATAGGAATGCCTTCCGTAATACACACAACAAGGGCGAGTTTGGCGTCAATGGCCTCCAATATGGCGTCTTCTGCAAAAGGAGCGGGGACATAAATGACGGAGGCTGTGGCGCCCGTTGTGTGAACAGCTTCTTGAACTGTATTAAAAACGGGGAGGCCTAAATGGAGAGTTCCTCCTTTTCCAGGCGTGACTCCCCCCACCATTTTAGTGCCATAGGCGATGGCTTGTTCTGAGTGAAAAGTTCCTTGAGCGCCTGTAAACCCTTGGCAAATAACTTTTGTAGAGGCATTAACAAGAACGGCCATTACACCCCCTCTTTCACAGCTTGAACAATTCGCTGTGCGGCCTCAGCAAAATTATCCAAGGCAATAATGGGAAGCCCTGATTTTTTAAAAAGGTCTCTTCCTAAGTCAACGTTAGTCCCTTCAAGACGAACGACCAAGGGCACATGGAGATTGGTCTCTTTCACGGCGGCTATAATTCCCTCAGCAATGATATCGCACCGCATAATTCCCCCAAAGATATTGACAAAGATTCCTTTAACATTCGCATCAGAGAGGATAATTTTAAAAGCTTCTGTGACGCGTTCTCGTGGCGCTCCTCCTCCCACATCCAGGAAGTTCGCTGGAGTCCCTCCATAAAGCTTAATGATATCCATGGTCGCCATGGCAAGACCCGCGCCGTTGACCATGCACCCAATATTTCCATCAAGCTTGATGTAGCTTAGCCCCTGTTGGGACGCTTGGTACTCCATTGGATCTTCCTCATCAAGATCTCGTAAGGTGGATATGTCTGGATGACGGTAAAGGGCATTGTCATCAAAACTCATTTTGACATCAAGGGTGAGCAGTTTACCGTCTTTCGTGATAACAAGCGGATTGATTTCCATAAGGGTGGCATCAAGAGCTACAAAGGCCTCATGAAGACCTTTGGCGAGTCGCATTAAATCCTTAACCTGATCTCCCTTGAGTCCTAATCCATAGGCCAATTGTCTTCCGTGAAAAGATTGAAACCCAACGGCAGGATCAAGGGTGATTTTGATAATTTTTTCAGGATGTGTTTTTGCCACCTCCTCGATATCCATGCCCCCTTCTGTTGAGGCTAGAAAAATCAAGCGAGAGGTGGAGCGATCCAACAAGAGGCTCACGTACAATTCCCGCTCAATAGCGCAGACTTCCTCTATGTAAACTTTTTTTACGAGTTTTCCTTGAGGTCCTGTTTGAGGAGTCACAAGGGTCATGCCCAAAATCTGAGACACTATGGTATCCACCTCTTCAAGAGATGGTGCGATCTTAACGCCACCGCCTTTGCCACGCCCTCCCGCATGGATCTGAGCTTTAACAACCCAAGGGCCTGTCAACATTTCAGCGATTTCTTTGGCCTCTTTTAATGTACAGGCAATCCCTCCTTGAGGGACAGAAACACCATAAGATCGCAATAGGGATTTGGCTTGGTATTCGTGGATATTCATGAGGACACGCTCTCTTTCTGATCCATCCCCTTCACAGCCGCAACGAGTTCACGCACGGCTGTTACTGAATGATCAAACATAGCCTGCTCTTCTTCATTGAGGTGAAGCTCTATGATGCGCTCAACACCATTGGCACCCAGAACAACGGGGACGCCCACATAAAGACCTTTTACGCCATATTCTCCTTGGAGCCACGCAGCGCAAGGAAAGATTCTCTTTTTATCATGCAAGTAGGATTCGGCCATGGCAATGGCTGAAGAGGCCGGCGAATAAAAGGCCGATCCTGTTTTAAGAAGGTTAACAATTTCTCCTCCTCCCTGACGTGTGCGCGCTACAATCGCATCCAGTCTGTCTTGAGTTGTCCATTTCATGCGGATAAGATCAGGTAAAGGAATCCCCGCCACCGTTGAATACCGCACTAAAGGAACCATGCTATCTCCATGACCTCCTAAAACGGAGGCATGCACATCCTCAACGGACACCTTAAATTCTTGAGCCAGAAAATAACGAAAGCGCGCACTGTCTAACACACCTGCCATCCCGACAACCCGATGAGGAGGAAGGGCTGAGGCTTCCTGCATCACGCTGACCATCACATCCAAAGGATTGGTCAGAATAATCACAAAAGCCTCCGGACAATACGCGCGAATTCCTTCAGCAACGGCGCGGATAATTTTTGTGTTAATCCCTAAAAGATCATCCCGACTCATGCCAGGTTTGCGGGGTACCCCTGCAGTCACAATGACGACATCTGACCCTTCCAAGTCTTTGTAATCGTTGCTACCTTTGAAAACTCCATCAAACCCTTCAATAGGAGCGGCTTCAGCAATATCAAGGGCTTTGCCTTGAGGAATGCCTTCAGCAACGTCAATAAGAACCATATCTCCGAGTTCTTTGAGGCCTACAAGAAAGGCAAGTGTTCCCCCAATTTGGCCAGCTCCTATAAGGGCAATTTTTGGTCGTGCCATGGTGTATGTCCTTGGATTTAGTTTTTACTCATAAAAAAGCGGATTAGAGATGAAGATGGCCTGCAGAATATTTATGTAAGATACTCGCAACAAGCGTTTGATAAGGAAGCCCTTCATAAGCGGCTATCTGTTTAAGACGTTCTAAGTCATTTGAAGAGATACGAATATTAATACGCGCGTCCTTACGAAGATATTTCGCAGCCGCTTGTTGTGCTTTTGCTTGCTCTTCTTCCAAATTATCAACGCTTTTCCATTCTCCTCGATCAAAAGAATCAGAAAGATCCTGTTCTTCTGTGTCTAAGTCAAAAATAGGATATTTTTTTTTACTCATATTCCTTACCTCACTCACTTAAGTACTTTTTTGTGGCTTTCCGATGAGGAAAGGCCGTTTTTAAAAATACTTTGCCTTTTTCTTCTACAAACGGGACAAAATAGGCATAATTATGAAGCTCCACGACGTATATTTTTTGATTATGGTATTTTTTGGAGTTTGAATGCTTGATAATATCAAGTGGTCCTTTGCTTTCTAATGCTGCTATAATTTCCTCAAAACTAATCCCTCTTAGCTCTATAAGCTTCGTATTTTTTTCAGAGTTGAAATTATACTCCATAAGAAATAATTTAATCCATTGTGTGCTTTTTGTCAACAAATACGTCCTTCAAAAACGCTCCTCCTAGTTCAAGACCTCTCTCATCAATTTCATGATCAAGATGCGGGAGAAGGGAAAAGGTAACGGGCGCGCCTATGGTTTTAAGGCGAGCTTCAGCAGTTTCTGAGAAGGACGCGGGGAGAACGTGGTCCTCTGTTCCATGAACGAGCAAAACAGGGGGCCGCGCAATCTTGAATTCTGTAGGGTCTTCTAAAAAGGCTCCTGAGTAAGACACAACTCCCCCACACTGGGGTCTTAAAAGAGCGATATGCAAGGAGAGCATAGCGCCTTGGGAAAACCCGACCAATGCCAGCTTTTCAGGAGGCAAGTCATACAGCTTTAAGAGCCCATCTAAATATCGATTAAAGGCAGGGGTAATGTGTTGAATTTCTTTTAAAATCCGTACGGGATCCCAATCCTTCAAGCCAAACCATTGTTTTCCAGAGGGATTCATCTCACAAATAAAAGGGCCATGGGGCGCAACAAACACTGTGTTGGGAAGCAAGGGGGCCCACACTTTTCCTAAGGAGAGAAGATCTTCTCCATTGGCGCCATAGCCATGGATAAGAACAACAAGGGAGTCAGGCTTTCCTCCTGCAGCAGGAGCAAGGCTAGGTCCTGAAAAAACATGGGTCATTTTGGTGTCTCCCGTTGAAAATACAGTGTCTCCTAGCGTGCAGAATCCAAGAGCAAAAACAAGCGCTGGCCCTAAAGGAAACTGACAACTTTTGTAAAGCAAGCGCCACAGAAGGGCAATAAGGATTCCGACACTTCCTGTAAGCATCAAAAAAAGAGGAAGGGATGAAAGGGGGAGCCAAAGGCCAGAGGCAGCCATCATTTTTACGTCTCCAAAGCCAAGCCCGTCTCGACTTGTGAAAAGGGGGTAGAGTTTATAAAGGCCATATCCTATTCCCCCCAGGATGAGAGCGCTAAGGCCATGAGTCACGCCGAATTGCAAAAATCCAAGAAGAACGAGAAGAACAATCCATAGATCAGGGATAATCCCTTCTCTAAGATCCTTTGCGGCAATAGCCACTAAAATGAAGAGAAGAGAGAGTGTGATAAGTGTCATACATTGTTTTTATATAACTTAAAAATACGCGTCAATTGACACCGCGCTTCAATCAACAGGCTCTTTCCTTCAAAATCTTACTTTTTTTAATTGCTTTTGACATATGGCGAGTGGGACTAAACACCTCATTCGTTATGCAGCGGAGAAAAATATTTTATCAAAATTATGCAGATGTTTTCTTTTAAAAAACTGACGGGTAGTGAGCTGTTATTTAACAAAATTTACGAAATCTTAACTCTCCTTGACTATAATGATTTAAGAAAATAAATTAACCTGAGTTATTATGGGTGCCCATATGTTACCTTCTGTACCCCCCCCGAGGGTTTCTTACCACCTATGACCCAAAAACAGGGGTAGAAATGTTTGATGCACAAGATCGATGGTGTCTTAAACTCCTGGCCCAATTTCTAAATGTTTACATGATAAGGGTTCTTTCCCATAGATGCTTCCATCAATGGGGAGGTGCGAAGATGATGCTCAGAGAAGTGTATGCTTGGGCAAATTGCAAAAACCCTCAAGTAAATTCAGGACTTAACCCAACATCAACGCCATGCTTTATCTACAAGACAGATGTGTATAGTTACTACGCCTCTATTAATCACGAGATTCTCATTCAACAAATCAAAGCGATTGGCTGGCCTGACGACCTTTTAGACATCGTGATTGCCTATTGTAAGCGAACCATCCTTCGTCTAGGCCCCTCATTACACTGTGAAAGCAGCATTCCAAAAGGAGGCTCCCTCTCTCCGGTTTTAGGAGCTTTGTATTTGACGCCTCTTGATCATGTTATGGAACGATGGAGTGCACGGGGCGATTGTTTTTACGCTCGTTTTCAAGATGATATTATCCTTATGTCCACTAAAAGACATGTCTTGCGACGCATGCGAAAAGCTATGTTCAAGATTTTAGATGACTTAAGGCTGACCTTAAGACCGGAGAAAACTTTTGTAGGGAGAAGCCATAAGGGATTTGATCTGCTTGGATACCATATCACTCTCCAAGGGCTGACTCCCAACCAAACAACCCAGAAAAAAGCCTTTGAGGAAGGAAAGCGGCGTTATGCGCAAGGAGGTACAAAACCTCTGCAGGACTATCTCAAACGTTGGAGAACTTGGGTGCATGCCGGTCTTCCTTCCATCGTTCATCAGGTAGACGACACAATTGAACAGCTATTTGATTCAGCCGTCTCCTCAAAAGGTTAC
>CANGTV010000047.1 GCA_947457015.1 Alphaproteobacteria bacterium
GTTGATAAAGAGACGATTGTCTTCAGCTAGGCCTCCCCAGCTTCCCTTACGTCCTGGAAGATGAGGCTCAAGCAAAGCCCATGCATTGCCTGTAATATCGTGTCGTCTATGAAAATTCATCTTTCTCTCCTTATTTTTTGGAGAGTATAACTTCTTTCTTATCTCGTGACTACACTATCTAAGAAAGTGTTAAGAAGAGGGATGTTTTCAATCAAAGGGTTTCTGACTGGGCACACTGTAAAATGGCGGAGGGGATGGGATTCGAACCCACGGAACGCTCTCACGTTCGCCGGTTTTCAAGACGCGCAAAATGTTTAACCGATGATGAACGCTAACAAATTATAACAATTAAATCAAAGAGATATAGAGATTTCTTTGCTGCTGTCAATGCGGATTAGTTGGCATTTTTTTACCTCCAAATGTCCCATGAGTGTCCCATGGCACTGAGTATTTTTCCCCTTGTCCCCTTCTGCTACGGATCGAAGGCTTGGAGTTCGAGTCTCTTCGAGTGCGCCAATTAAATTAGTTGTGGAGATTATTCCCCTCTTTTTATAAAAGAGGGGAGAAGAGACTCGACTTAAACATGAGGTCTCATTAGCGGACCTTTTGTGTCATTGCTTGTGGTTGTTGGCTTTAGACGTAATGGCGTCTTTGTCAGTCATACTCTGCAGGCCACTCAAATCAAGTGCGGTTGTAGAACTAGAACTTGATGATGAGGGAGAGGATGTCGAATTCAAAGAGCTTAGCGTGTAAATGTGCACAAAAAATATTTGACAAATGAATATTAGGTGCTTATTTACATTGTAATAGCGATTGATTTTAGTCGCTCAACTGCAATTGCTAAGGTGATAGAATACGGGGCTTGTTTTTTTACCCTCGACTTTAATTCAAATCTTTACATCTGTTTAGAGAATCTTTTCGCTTGTAAAGAGAGTAAATTTTATGAGGTCCGAGTTCTCATCGGCAACTCCTATTGAGTAATAAATAGGACGCAGGAAAAATTCCCTCTTTTTAAACAAGATAGTTAAATTGCAAAAGCATCGGAGACTCTTCTTGTATATTGATTTGAATAAGTCCTAAGTTCTCTAAACAACACCACACGGCAGGCTAGTATATTCGATTTTTTTGTTTTTTGTTAAGGAGCACGCCAATGTCTAAAGGACCCCTTCTTTGTTCAACATCAGCTTTTACTCTAATTCTTACAATGCTTGCCGCTTCTCCTCTCTTGGCAATGATGGAGGAAGAAACCTCTAATAGCTCCAGCTCTTCTTCGAGCCTGTCCTCTAGTTCGACAAAAAGCTCATCTACAGACCAACACCCCAGTTCTTCCTCCGGCCTCTCTAGCAGATCAACTTCCTCTTCAAACTTTCAGAAGAAGGACTTAAATGGTCAACCTTCCAAAGAAAGTGGGGGCTTAAAGCTCCAACAGAATCGCATATTAGAAGTTAATAAAAACTCATCTTTTAGGATTCCAAATAGAGATCCACTTTATGAGCTTATTGTCTCAGCAGAAGATAATGGGTGTGCACTCTATTGTCTTGGTTTTAATAGCCATAAAGAGGCAAGAGAGGCCTTATTAGTCCACTCCGATGATCTTCAGATAAGAAAATTAGTTTCACCTGAAATCCGAGTGGATCTAGCTGCAGAAGAATGGTCAGCCTCCCGATCTATTAGAAACAATCAAACATACAAGGAGTTGGATAGAAGAACATCCACAGCGCAAGCAAATTTAAATACTGTAGTTCAGCAAATGAGCAGAATGCTTAAGATTGAAGGAACAGCAACTCATGAGCAGCTGCAAAGTTCTTCCTTAGATCTCACGGAATATAACTGCCTATCCCAAGTCAAAGAGGAAGCTGACGAAGCTTTAACATCTTATCTTGTTTCAAAAGGAGTTTTTGAAGACTTTGTTAACGCATCCTTACAAGAGGGGGTTACGCAAACTTACATTCCTGGTGCAACAACCATTCTTGACGCTTTGGCCTATATTCGAGGAGAAAACCTAGAAGTCGTTGGCAGAGAGGATAAAAATACTGTGAATATCCTTCATCGATCACCTGCGTGGAACAATTCCTGGAAGACTCGCACCTTATTACATACTGGCTACCAAGACACATCCGGTAACTTTATTATGGGGGGATTATCAGGAACTCTTACCACAAATCATTGGAACCACTTCAATCTCTTGGTGGATTTTAATACAGCTCAATTATTCCATAGAGCGAACCTTTCAAACTTAACCTCCAACTCTTCTTTGTCATCTTCAAATGCGACTCGCTCTATTAGTTCTAGCTCCTCCTCTTCTGTATCTTCTTCATCTTCATCCTCATCCTCATCTTCATCCTCATCCCCGACAAGAAGAGAGATTTTGGAAGAAGTAGACTCTGAAGAGAACCTTGCATTGGACTGTGCTCGTCAGCTTGAAGACACAGCTCGATCTTATATGGCTTTTAATATAGATGTTCTTAACTTTTTGGAGGCTTTTAGACAAAACTCAACTTCAAAGGAATTTGGATTGCACTATTTCCAGATAGGTGAGGTCGAAAAAATTTATAGCGGCAACAAATGCGTTGTAACACAGGAAATAAATCTTTGTGCTGATATTATAAAAAAGCTGGTTCGTCCCCTCAGGCAGTCTCAGGTTTTTGAACCCTCTGGGTTTTCATTTTCCGAATTTTTTTCAAATTTTTTCGAAAAGCGTGCGGAAGATCTCTTTCTTCTTTGGATGAACCATTCCAAAGAGGGAGCACTTTCAACTTTTCCAGAAGATATCTCCCGCTATACTTATGTTTTTAATAAATTTATGGCGCAAGGAATAATCAATTTATTTGAATTTCGGAATTCAATCCTTAAGATACTATGGACATTTCTTCCCCCAGAGCATCTTAAACCTAAAACAATCAGATTAGTTAATTGCTCCCCCATACTCATGACATTCTTAACAGGCCAAACAAAGGAGCACCCTGTTCCCCATGCGTCATTCGAAGATGCATCAAGTTACCGGGAGGAATTTTATTTTTCCATTGGGCTCAAAAATGAGAAAACAAAAAAAATTGAAATAAAGATATTTCCTAAGGAGAATGCTAAAAGTGCACTTGAAGAACAATGGAAAAACCTAAACCCTCAGATTAGAGAGCGTTATCTAAAGGATGTTTTTAATAAACTTAGCAAAAAACCAAAAAGAGATAAGCTCGAAAGGTCCTTTCAAAAAACGCCTCAGCAAGTTCGTCTTCGGAAGCCTGAAACTCAAAAACTAGAGGGTAAGCTCGAAAGCCTCTTTCCAGAAGCTCTTCGGAAGCTTGAAACTCAAAAACGAGAGCTAGAAAAAGGGCTTCAAGTAAAGTCTCTCGAACAAGTTCAGACACCTTCAAAAATGTCCCAAACCAAACAAGAACGAGCCGAGAAGAAAACTACAGGAAAAACTCGAGAGGTGTCTACTCCTCTCACCTCCTATTCTAGCTCTTCTTCTTCACAGTCTTCTACTGTGTCACAACATGTTACTGTAGTATCTGAACGTTATGTGGCTCCCCTTCCACCTAAAGAAAAGGTAAACACAAAAGGTTCTTCTCTCTCTTCTAATCATATAGAACTTATCCGCCATGAAGATCTTCTACCTGAATCTTTGGCAAGCTTTTTATGGCTTGAAAGGGGGAAGATCGATAAGACAAAAACTTATAAAAATTTTAAGAAACTATTTGAAGAGTTAGGAGGACGAATTAATGAAAGCACAGCATCAAGCCACTGTAAGCTCGCCTTTATAGATTCACAAGGAATTTTGCAGATGGGAAACATTTGGAAGTATCATGAACCGATGGACAGGTTCGATTATAACTCACTGAGAGAACTTCGCCGATTTATGGAAAGATGTGGCCAAATTCCTTGGAGACCTTGCGAAGTGGAACTAGTTAAAATTTTGAAAGGTGTGGCTATGAGTCTTAAGGACGAACAGTTCAAAATGATTCTTTCTTACCTCCATTGCAAAATCACTTTAACTAACGAGGGAGTTGAACAGATCTTGTAAAGAAAAAACTTAATGCTTATTGGAAAAATTTATGGCCGCGTTCAAGTTTGAAATTGCCTGCAACCGAGAGCGTTGCCAAAAATGGCAACGCTCGATTTGTCTTTTTTAACAACCAAATTCGCGCTTGAAGGTGTTCACCAAATCAGCTTTCAGGTTTTCGAGGGGGGTGTCTTTTAGGTCAAAGTCGTGGGACATAGGGGGTTCCTATTGGGTTGAGGGGGAAATATTCTTGCTTCACTGTTTCACTGTCTAAAGCGTGAAACAAGAAACAGGGATACAAAAAAACCCTTAAAAATGGCGGAGGGGATGGGATTCGAACCCACGATACAACTTTCGTCGTATAACGGTTTAGCAAACCGCCGCCTTCAGCCACTCGGCCACCCCTCCCGCGTTCTTTGCGATGCATTTTAGCTGGTAAATCTTCCTTGCGAAGATGGGCTAAATTTAGCTGGCTATGAGGTCTTCTGTCAATTAATGTTTTCTTCTAGATTTTTCGGGAATACCATAAGGAGACCTCTTCATTGATTGCTGTTTCACGTGAAACTTTTTCCTCCTTGAAATATAAGCCCACACTCTTGCAAGTGATTCCTGCGCTGACCAGTGGGGGTGTTGAGATCGAGACGATTGAAATTGCTAAGGCTATTATAGCAGCTGGAGGGCGAGCTATTGTTGTTTCAGGAACAGGAGCGGGCGAGATAAAGGAAGAAGGGATCGAATTCAGAACCCTCCCCCTGAATACGAAAAATCCCTTTCGAATCGCTAAAAATATCACGCGCCTCAAAAACCTTATCCGCAAAGAGAAAGTGGATCTTGTTCATGCAAGATCTCGCGGGCCTGCGTGGAGTGCGTATAAAGCTGCGCGTGCTTTGAAAGTTCCTTTTGTCACAACCTATCATGCGGCCTATAGTTCAGGCTCAGTTCTGAAGGTTTTTTATAATTCCATTATGGCGCGGGGAGATCGGGTCATTGCCATTTCGCGCTTTATTGAAAATCATATCATTAAAAAATATAAAAAGTTTTCTTGGTTTGAGGCGTCAAAAATCCGCCTTATTGAGCGGGGAATTGATCTTCACCTCTTTGACCCCACGGCGATTTCTAAGGACTGCGTGGAGAATTTAAAGGACGCGTGGGGAACTTCTGGCAAGCGACTTATTCTTCTTCCCGGAAGAATCAGCCGGAAGAAAGGCCAAGAGCTTTTGATCAATGCGCTGTCCCGCATGAAGCAGAAAGATGTCATGCTTGTTTTTGTGGGCTCCGCTCAAGGACATGACTCTTATCGGGATTTTCTGCTGCAGTATGCGGGGTCTTTAGGTCTTGGAGAGCGGATTAAATGGATTCATCCTTGTCACGATCTTCCAGCGGCTTATCAGCTTGCGGATGTTATCGTGTGCCCTTCCCTTTCTCCAGAAGGGTTTGGACGGGTGATTGCAGAAGCCCAAGCCATGAAAAAGCCCATCATTGTTTCTAATCATGGAGCAGCACCAGAGGTCATTGAAGACGGGGTGACGGGGTGGGCCACCCCTCCTGGGGACGCGGAGGCGTTGGCTCAAGCTTTAGAGGATGTTCTTGCGCTTTCTCCAGCTCGGCTGAAAGATATAGGAGAGAAGGGCCGCAGGCGTGTGGAAGCCTATTACTCCAGGGATATGATGGGCTCAAAAACCATTGCTGTCTATAAGGAGCTTTTGCCCTCTTTGTCATTCCCCGCCTTCGCGAGGACAAGCTCTTGACTTAGAAATTCTTGCCCCCGACTTGATCGGGGAAAAAAAGAAAGTGCTTTTTTTACTCGTCCTTGTGTGAGGAAGATGAGGGTGAAGATGAAAACACATCCTCCATCCAAGGAACAGCTTTTTTCAAAAGAGCATGAAGCCCTTGGTTAAAGGCGCACACGATGGTGTGCATGGAAAGAGAAGGAACGGGCACGCATTCAGTAAAGGTGCGCGCAGCAATGGCTTGTCTATTTTGGAAATCGATCACCTTAAACATAACCTTAAGACGGACTTCCGAGCTTCCTGCTCCCATCGGATAAAGGGAGAAATCTTGAATTTCTGAAAAAAGCACATAGGTGGTTTGAAGACCTGCGCTATTGCGATTCACATGAACGCCACCCCATCGCTCACTTAAGCTTTCAACAAGAATTTCCTCGAAAACTTTAGGGAGCCGATCTGGCCATTGGCCGTCCGCCAAATAGTCTCTTTGATAAGGGGAAGGCGTGATGGCAATACGTTGGGTGTCGAGACTTATTTCACTCGCCGGCCCATCAATAGTGAGCGGGGCTTTTAAAGCGTGCGTTTGTTTTAGAGGGCCGCTCTTGAGCGTATAGAGAGGAAGAGGGGGCTCTCCTTCAGGAAAGAGAGAACAACCGGCTAAGAATCCTCCGAGAAGTGTAACAATTCCTTTTTTCATCATGCAAAACTCATTTTTTTCTTACCCTATCAGAAATGCACAGAAGCGTCGAGGGGAGAAGGTGACTCTGATATATCAATCAATAGAGTCATTCTACTGCAATGCGCATAAAGGTTTTTCGGCCTTAGCTTGCGCAGCCCATTCCCTAATCTGGTTGGGGGAGCGTCGCAAGGCTTTTACAATTATATCGCAACGGTCTATGGCATCCAAGGTTGAGGGTAAAAGAACAGATTTGCAATCAATAAGGGCATCAAGCCGATCCTTCATTTCTGGAAAGGTGGCTAATAAGAGATTCTCAAGAATTGCATGACGCTGAAAAATATTCATGTCTTCTGCAAATAGGTTTTTTGTACACCCATAAAAAAGATTAAGGCGGCTGGATACGTCTTCTATGTTGATTCGCCATACAATGCTCGCTAACTCAAAGGATTCAGCAGACGATACTCCCCCCTCTGCGAATATTTCTTTTGCGCTTTCTCTGTGCCCAAAATAATGTTGTATTTGTTCTTCAGTATGGGGCAATGCGCCTGTGATGGTTAAGATTCGCGCCGAAGGGGTTATGCCCTGAGGAAAGAGTTTGAAAGCATGCCTGTGAATAGCTTCTATCCCTGAACGAATTTGTAGAGGAGGCAACGCCAAAGCAGCGGCAATAACTTTGATCCATTCGTGGCCTTGTATGTCAGTTTCCTCCTTATTGTGCATCAAAGGGAGGTTTTTATAGCGTTCGATAGTCTCTAAACGTTCATTGATTTGGTCGGGAGTTAATCCAAAAACTGTTGAAACAATAAGAGATCGTTCATAATCATCTGTCTGACTGCTCAAAAGCCAGTCAGACAAGGTGTTAATGATCGTAGCTCCTCTCTCAATTTGATCAGGCGCGAGTTGTAAAGCAGTTTTAAGAATTAAGGCGTTTTCTTCGCGGCTGAAGAGGACGTCCCTATATTTACGAAGCGTTGCAACACGAGAAGCAAAATCTTCATCCGTTGATTCAAAGGCGACTATATATAAATTGTGGGGGTAATCTCGACTCCATGCGTCTCTCTCCTCTTCTTCATTTAAGAAATCACTAAGCGCGGCTCGTCGAGTTTCTAAGATATCTAGAGTTTCCCATGAGGCTTCCATGTCGGAGGGGTTTATGTCCGGGTGTGGGCGTGTATGGCTCGACGAAGCGCTTTCTTCCACGCCCTCTGAATGCATCGCTACTGCCGTCGATAATGTGGATACAAGAAACATTACACAATACAACGCTTTTTTCAAAAAGACTCCTTTGGTATTTAGATACACGTTCCCGATTCTACATTTATCAGTCTAAAGAAAATTTTCAAAAAAATCTATTTTTTCGATTGGCCATTTCCTTGATTAAAGGCTTTACTGATTATTAAGGAAAGAATGGTACATTAAGAGGGAGACAACGAGTTGATAAAAACCTATGAAAATGTACATACTCACAGCTTGCTTCTTTTCTCTAATGGGTGTAAGCGCATCAGCCGCTACAAAAGTCGTCAATAAAACGGCGTGCACTCTTCAATTATTTAATGACAATAATGACAATGCGCCTCTTACGCTTACGCTTAATCCCTTGCTCCCCGGACTTCAACAATCAGCTACAGATCAATCCTTTCCCTTCCGTATGGTTGAAGAACAGGCCATTAAAGTAAATATAGGCAGCTATAATACCTGGGATTGTGATAATTATATTTCTACATATCATAATACGGGCCTGACCAATGAGTGTGTGGAAGTCTATACTAACATATTGCCCACAACGCCAGGAGAGTCCTCTGTTCCCGGAGAGCTTTTGGTGCGGCCGTGTGGGGGATCATCTAGTCCGGCTCTCCCCTCTACAGCTACGACCCCCTCACCAGATCTGGTTTCACCATCGCCATCAACTCCAGCTCCGGTTTCTCCCTCTCCGACTCCTGCAACGAATCCTGCTGTTGCAAAGTAAGACTATTTATGAGAAACGAACGCTCTTATTTCTCCCTGTCATCCTGAATCCCCTGATCAAGTCAAAAGATAAGTTTATTTCGGGATCTCGTTGACAAGAAGATCCTAAATGATCTTGGCTCAAGGCCTGGAGTAAAGGTTCAACATGGTAACGATTGATCTGGATCCCCGCCGCTCACCTCGCCGACTCTCCCAGTCTCCATATGTTTACGATATTTTATTTCTCTGTAAAAAATATCGCAAAATCTGTGAAAATAAGGAGGCAAGGTAGGAGGGAAAGGGGAATAAATGAGAGGGAGAGAGGAGTTTATGCAATATTTATTCTGTTATGATCAACATTGACCACATCAAGCTTTGAGTGGCTGATTCCTCTTCAATTCCTCCAAAACCTGTCAACGAATTAGTTGACCTTTACAATCTCCCGCTTCTCTGACTTGACCAGGAGATTCGGGAGGACAATTTAGGGGAGGAAGATTTTTGCAGAAGCTTTTTAGTTGAGCTTATCTTCCTGCCAGCCTCCATTTATGGTCACGATATTTTGTTTCTTTTTAAAAAATATCGTCGTTTCTATGTAAATGGGAGGCAGGTCAGGAGGACGAGAGATACAATTTTAGATTTTATATCTGCATAGTATATAAATGTTTTTATAAAATAAAAAATATTTTAAAATGGACAATTAAAAATACTTTAAACTATTTAAAAAATCTCGTATTGTGAAAATATAAAATCTCTGAAGTGCGCCTAGCGTTTCTTGGATTATTAATTTTACCTTGCTTCTCTCTTGAAAGGTGTATTAAAAATGAAGAGATTCAGTATAAGACAAAGGGTTTGATGTCAGAATTATCTTTTTCTCGTCGAAAATTTTTGGTTTTAGCGTCTTCTTTTATGGCTGTGGCGGCAACGCCGTGTCTGAATACGACTCTTCTTTCAGCCACACGCCCTCGTTTTTCCTCTCGCAAATTGGCCCTTTTTAATATCCACACGCAGGAAACTTTTGAAGGCGTCTATTGGCGGGAAGGCCATTACGATGAGAAAGCCTTGGCGCGTCTTGCCCATCTTCTAAGGGACCGCCGTAATCACCAGCAGCATGCTATGGATCCTCGCCTCTTTGATGTTCTGCATCGTTTGAATGCAAATCTTGGGAACAAAAATGCTTATCACGTGATCTGCGGGTATCGGTCGCCCGCTACCAACGCAACATTGCACGAAAAAAGTACGGGTGTTGCGAAAAAAAGCCTTCACATGCAAGGAAAGGCTATCGATTTAAGATGTGAGCATACGTCCCTTAAGGACCTCAAAGATGCAGCACGGTCTTTGAAAGCGGGAGGGGTGGGGTATTATCCAAAATCAAACTTTGTGCATGTAGATATACGCCCTAAGCCAGCTTTTTGGACATAGATCTATCAAAATCGTGACAATTTTTATCAAAACAATTGAATTAGAAATTTTACCATGTTAAGTTCAGCGCAAAGGAGGATCTCGCGGTCCTTCCTTTTAATGGGTGAATACCACCCACAATAAATTAACTTAACAGAGGAGGTGTAAGTTATGAAATCAGTTGTTTCCCTTTTTCCCACCAAAGACCAAGCGACGGAAAGA
>CANGTV010000048.1 GCA_947457015.1 Alphaproteobacteria bacterium
TCTAATCCATATATGAATACACAAGCTTAAGAAAATCTTAATAAAAAAAAGCTATACTGAGCTTTAAAGAAAGACTTTATCGCCTAAAAATATCCCAGGAGGGTGTGCTATGAGAAAAAAATTTTAAAAATTTCATTAACTTAAGCAGCGTTCCTTAGTCTGTTCTGCTCTCTAGGGTATGCACAATCGCCTGCTCAATGCGCAGCCTTCTATACTTTTACCGGCAAGTGCCCGCAAAATAATATATACTGCATTGAAGATTGTGAAGATAGTTGCACTACGTGTCTTACAAATTGCCCACCACCCTCTCTCGAAACTGTATCACGATTCATCAAGCGAAGTCTCTCAATGCCACCAAAAATATATTAACTCCTAAGGTGTTGGCTTTTTTGGAGGAGCAGTTAGCTTATTTTCACTTTTATCGTTTATAGCGTCCCACAAGGGTGGCTTCTGCCAAAATATGACCATTCATCGCTTTTAAAAGGTCTGCTTTTGTTGCGGTGTCAGGCAATTGAATCACCGTATCAAGCGCGTACAAAATAAAGAAATAGCGGTGCGTTCCACTAGGAGGATTGGGAGGGGTATAGTCCTTTGTTCCTGCAGAGTTCAAAAGGCTTTGTGTTCCATGAGGAAGGTCCTTGAGTCCTTCGGCCAAGACACCAACAGATACGGGAATATTGTACAAAAGCCAATGATCATAGGTTCCCCCTGGGGCATCAGGGTCTTCACAAATGAGGGCTAAGGAACGTGTTCCTTCAGGAGCATCTTGCCACCTTAAAGGGGGAGAAAGGGATTCTCCTTGCGCTGTGTATTTAACAGGAATAGAGGCTTGATCAGAAAAAGCAGCGCTGAAAATTTTCATCGTGGGAGCCTCCCTTTTTCCACAAGATAGTAGACACAGTGTAGCAGAAATGAGGGTTACGGTGTAGCAATATTGAAAAAAGTTTTTAAAAGACATTTTCATGGAAAAAAGTCTCCCTTTATTTTTTTATTATGCCGTTCTCCTGGCAACGGACTTGCGCCGTGCTTCCCCATAGCTCAGAAACACAATGGCCCCCATTAAAATGAAGGCCCCAAAGCATGTCCAGAAAGAGGGGACTTCCGCAAAGGCGGCAAAGCCAATGAGAGAACTTGCAAACCACTTCGTAAAGCCATAGGGAATGAGGTAGCTCACCTCAGCAGAGGCGTAGGCTTTGCTCAAGCAAAGGTGCGCGCTTGCTGCAAGGCCGCCCATCATCAAAAGCCAGGGCCATTGCCAGGTGTCTGGCCACACCCCATAAACGAGGGTCGGTATAAGAAGGAGGGGCGCCATAAAGAGAAGAAGATAGACAACAATCAACTGGGGAGAATCTTCTTTCGTTAAACGACGGACCATAAGGGTGGCTCCAGAAAAACAAGTTGCGGCCAGAATGGGGAGAATGGCTATAAGACTGAAGGCTCCCACTGCAAAGGTTGTGTGAGAAATGAAGCCTCCCCCCACAAAGCCAATCAAAATCGCAAGAGAGCGTTCACGACTAATGGTTTCTTTCAGAAAAAGCTTAGCGCCTAAGAGGGTAATGAGGGGACCTAAAAACATGAGGGCAACGGCTTGGGCCAGTGGCATATAACTCAAGGAAATATACCACAAGACAACTCCAATGGCTGAAAGGGCAATACGACAGGTTTGCAAAGCTGGATAGCGGGTTTTTAAGGAGTCTGGGCCATTTTGAATAATCCACGGAATAAGGAAAATAAGCCCAAATAAATTCTGGAAAAAAGCAACTTCATAAGCGGGAAGAGCCGGGTGGCCTATAGCGTCAGCTGTTTGGGAGAGATACCGAACAATCCCATTAATTCCAGAAAAACAAAGGAAAGAGGTAACCTTCCAAAACGCCCCCCGAAAATGAGGGGATGTTTTCCAAAAAGGAATCAGAGGGGTTCTCATGCAGCTGCTGCAAGAGGTTTCTTAGCTTTCATCTGCTGAACCTCATGTTTACAAAGGCTAACCGTGGCAATAAGTATACAAAAGGACCCTAAAAACGTCCAGCCGGTTGGCCATTCGTTAAAGAAAATCATACCAAGCGCGGCCCCCGCGATAAGACGCGTGAAACTCATAGGGACAAGATAAGTCACATCCGCAATGACGTAGGCATGTTGCAAGAAAATAAAGGCCCCGGCTAAGAATCCGCCCATAACCATGAGATAGGGCCATTGCCAGGACAAAGGGGCGACCCATTGAAAGCTAGACGCGAGTCCTAAAATAGGCAAAGAAAAGAGCAAAAGGTAAAGGCAAACCGTTTGGGGGGTATCCTTTTGAATTTGTTTTTTTCCAAGAACTGTAGAGGCAACTAAACAAGCACTGGCTCCCATAGGGAAAAGAGCCAAAAGTCCCACCTCTGTCCAGGGAGCTTTCCCCTCAAAAAATTCGTGTCCTGTGATAAGAAGAGCTCCTGAAATCGCCGTTCCAATGGCAAGGGCACGGGCCCAACCGCATTTTTCCCCCAGAAAAATCTTGGCGCCGATCACGGTAAAAAGAGGGGCTGCGTATTTAAAGGCCACCACCTGAACGATTGGCATTTTTGAAAGCCCCGTAAACCACAAGACAATCCCCATAGAGGAGGCACAAGCACGAGCAGCATTAAGCCAAACCGTGTTGTTGGTTTGGAAGGCTGATTTTCCTGTAGACAAAAGCCAAGGAAGGATGAAAAGAAGCCCGAAAAGCGCTTCAAAAAAGGCAATTTCAGGAGCGGGCAGGGCCGTTGTTCCCGTTTCTTGGGCGGTGAGGGCGAGATAGCGCACAAATCCATTAATTCCAGAAAAACATAAGCAGGACGAAATCTTGAAAAGAGCCCCTCGAACAGCTGGATTATGCAGCTTCGCTCCAAAGCTAGAATTTACACTTACATGGGGTAGGGCTGTCGATAATTCCGTCATAAATTGGATCCTTGCCTCCTCGAAAATGTTTCCTGGTTTTCATATAACAATTTGAATCAGGAATTGCTAGTTTTCTTTTGCAAGAAAATTCAAAGGGAAGGGATGGAGACTAGTTATACCCTTAGCACCCGACATTTCTTATCTCCCTAACCTGAGTTTTGGATAAGGAACAAATTTTTTCCTTGTCATCCTTGACCAAGAAACGCTTTGTTTTCCGCAAGGAAAACATTTAGCGTTTCTTGGGTCGAACCATTTCACAATGGTAATACCAGTATACTTGATTTGAAAGACATAAGGATCTAATCATAAACACCTCATTGTTTCCGCAAGATCCTCGATCTAAGAAATTCTAAGGATTTGCTTTGCAAATCAAGAATTTCTAAGTCAAGGATGACAAAGTAGTGGAATATTTTCTTATCCAAAGCTGAGGTGAGGGTAAATTACTTTCTCTAAGTATGACCTGTGAACCATTAAAACTCTCTTAATGTGCTGTAAAATTAACTTTAACCCCTCACCACAAACCGCCACAGTTTATCCTGCCCTTTCGTAATGCCAATACGCGGTGTGGCCTCAAAAGCAGGGGTGAAGGGCGAGTCTTTGACAAGAAAAGCTTCATGCTCAGTAAGGTCAATTCCGCTATGGTCCCGAGTGATGCCTAAATGGCGGCACAGCTTGCCAGGGCCATTGAGCAGGAGAGGCGAGGGCTCTATCAGGTGGATTCCTCGGATGAGAACGGCTGCAGGGGCGCCGTCTTCTTCTGTCACGAAATTGAGGCAGTGGTACATGCCATAAATGAAGTACACATAACTTACTCCAGCAGGACCAAACATAACCGCATTACGCGGCGTTTTTCCACGCGCTGCATGGCAAGCGGGATCATCTTGGCCGATATAAGCTTCTGTTTCCGTGATGATTCCTCCCGCACTCCCAAAGACCATAATTTTTCCTATAAGCTCTTGGGCAACGGTGAGGGTAGGGCGGTTGAAGAAGTCTCGTTCTAGTCGTTTAGCCATGGCGTTTTTTCCAGGGAAACTGAAACATCTTTGGCAGGTTTAAAACTTCGCCAATGCGGCGATTGAGAAAAGCCCATGTTTTCTCGTGATCATCAGAGGTGTCTCGCAGCCAATAGACAAACGTTGAACTATACACCCACGCTAAAAGAGCGCGTTTCGTATAAAAATTATAATCTGTGGATGTATCCCCGGCATAATACCAGATTTCACTGACCGTTTGATAAAGAAGGCGCGTGGCTTCGCCTAAATGAGTAGGACGGGCTAGATAAAAGGTTGTTTTCAGGACGGCTTCTCGATGAGGAATGAGGAGGCTCAGGCGCGTTTTGACGCCCAAAGCGATCCGGTCTCTTACACGCATATCGTTGGGGGAGGGAAGAGATTCCAACATGGTTTGATCTAAAACATGACTCCACAAGGCAACAGCTTCCAAAGGACCCTTTGGGAAAAGGCGCCACCCATAGGAAGCATCAAGACCACATTCAACAGCTGCGCGCTCTAAAAGGCCTGCGGACCAGCCTTCAAAAGGAACATGAACAAGGGCGCGATCCAAAATTTTTCTTTTAAGATCATCTCTCTCTTCCATATTTTTTCCTTTTCTTAAGAGTTCTCATATACTATAGTGCGTGACCTACTTAATCTCTAGTTTAATTTGGAAGGAGGTGTCTAAAAATTCATGCAAGTTATTGTCCGTGATAATAATGTTGATCAAGCGCTTCGTGTACTCAAGAAAAAAATGCAACGTGAAGGTATTTTTCGAGAAATGAAGCTGCGCCGACATTATGAAAAACCTTCCGAACGAAAAGCCCGTGAGTCAGCCGAAGCTATACGTCGAGCTCGTAAACTGGCCCGCAAACGGTTTGATCGGGAATAGGGAAAGTTAAACCCTTTAATTTTCCCCTTGCAGATCTTTCACCTCTCCCCTTGTGGGAGAGGTCGTTGCGTAGCAGCGGGTGAGGGGTCTTTAAGATCATTTTAATACTCCCTCTAAGTTACTCAGCACGTTATGCTTCTTGCTCTGCATGTTGTCCACCGTCACGTTTTGTGCTCAGTGCTTTTTGAAATCTTTTTTATCAGAGCTGCCCTAAAAAACCCTCACCCGCCCCTGCGGGGCGACCTCTCCCACAGGGGGAGAGGTTATGTGATTTATCTGAAAAAGCAACTTTGTCCTAAGAAAGAGTCGAAAATTTTCATGAAAATTTCCTGGATCCCCGCCACAGCAGGGGGGTGACAACTGAGGAAGCTAAAACAATTTCTTTTCAACTTCATTATAGTAATTTTCATTATACATCTTCCTTCTTTATCATTTCTTAACAGCAAAAAAAAAGGTACGCTCTCAAGAGCGTACCTTTTCATTGCAATCAAAAGCAGAAAGATTAAGCAATCGCTTCTTTCAAACCCTTACCAGCGCGGAACTTTGGAAGTTTTGACGCTTTAATTTTAATTTCTTCGCCTGTACGTGGGTTACGGCCTTTTCCAGCAGGACGATGGGTGACTGTGAAAGTTCCAAATCCTACAAGGCGTACTTCCTTGTCTGCTTTTAAACTTTTTGTGATGGATTGAATAAATCCATCAACGGCCCGTGAAGCATCAGCTTTCGTGAGGCCTGACATTTCAGCAACTGATGCTACTAAATCATTTTTGTTCACTAGAATTCATCCTTTTGTTAGTTGTAGATGATTGGCTTTACATTGTTCTAGTTTCCCAGAACACCTGAAAAAAATGGTACCTGAAGCTCGCGAGCCAGTCAATGCCTTAAAAAACAAGTTTCTAAAATTACTCTTATTAATATTCAACAGCTTAAAATTAATGAGCCACTATGTCCTTGTTTTTTAAGTCTTCAAGACGTTGTTTTTGAGCCGCAATTGCAGCCATTTCCTCAGTCCAGGTGATAGGCTGGAGAGGTTCTTTAAGGGCAATTTTAAGGACGTCTTCAATCCTTGAAACAGGGATAATTTTAAGTCCTTTTTTTACATTTGCAGGGATTTCGGCGAGATCTTTCTCATTTTCTTGGGGAATGATCACCGTTTTAATTCTTCCACGCAAGGCCGCTAAGAGTTTCTCTTTAAGCCCTCCAATAGGCAGAATACGACCACGCAACGTAATTTCGCCTGTCATGGCCACGTCTTTGCGAACGGGAATCCCAGTTAAGACAGAAACAATAGACGTACACATAGCAACCCCTGCGGAGGGGCCATCTTTCGGTGTAGCGCCTTCTGGAACATGGATGTGAATATCCCGTTTTTCAAAAAGCGGAGGTTCAATGCCAAACTGAGGAGCTTTTGATTTAACATAACTGGCTGCGGCTTGAACAGATTCTTGCATGACTTCTCCTAATTTTCCGGTGATCTGCATCTTTCCTTTGCCAGGCAACATCACTGCTTCAATGGAAAGCAGTTCTCCTCCTACCTCAGTCCACGCAAGGCCGGTTGTGACACCAATGGCATCTTCAAGGTCCACTTCTCCATGACGGAAGCGCGGAACGCCAGAAAATCTGGTTAAGTTTTTCGTGGTAATGGCAAGGGCCTTATGCTTGGGAGAAGCTAAATAGCGGACGGCCTTTCGACACAAATTTGCAAGCTCTCTCTCTAAGTTCCGTACGCCTGCTTCAAGGGTATAGGTACGGATAAGTTCTTGAATAGCCTTATGGGTAATTGAAAATTCGCTTGCCTTAAGGGCATGAAGCGTCATCTGCTTAGGAAGGAGATGCTGGCGCGTGATTTCAACCTTCTCGTCTTCTGTGTATCCAGAGATACGAATAGTTTCCATGCGATCCATTAAAGGTTGCGGCATGTTAAGGGTATTCGCGGTTGTTATAAAAAGAACATTGGAAAGATCATAATCAATTTCTAAATAATGGTCATTGAAGGTGTTGTTTTGTTCGGGATCTAACACCTCTAAAAGGGCAGAAGTGGGGTCTCCCCTCCAATCCGCGCCCAATTTATCAATTTCATCTAATAAAAACAAGGGGTTTACGGTTTTTGCTTTTTTCATACCTTGGATAATTTTACCCGGCATAGATCCAATGTAGGTGCGACGATGCCCACGGATTTCCGCTTCATCCCGCACGCCGCCTAAAGACATGCGCACAAAATTTCGGCCCGTTGCGCGTGCTATGGATTTTCCTAAGGATGTTTTACCTACGCCAGGTGGGCCCACAAGACATAAAATGGGGCCATGAATTTTCCCCACACGATTTTGAACCGCAAGATACTCAATGATGCGCTCTTTAACTTTTTCAAGGCCATAATGGTCTTCGTTTAAAATTTCTTCAGCTTTTTTTAGATCTCTTTTGACCCGTGTTTGGGCTTCCCAAGGAATTTCCAAG
This sequence comes from Alphaproteobacteria bacterium, assembly GCA_947457015.1. Taxonomy (GTDB): domain Bacteria; phylum Pseudomonadota; class Alphaproteobacteria; order UBA9655; family UBA9655; genus UBA9655. The sequence goes on from CANGTV010000048.1 coordinate 7,252, forward strand.
AGCCAATCCAAATAATTGCGCACAACGGTTGCTTCCGCTGACATAGGGCTCATTTGACGAAGTTTTTTAAATTCAGCGACAGCTTTTTCTTGGGCCGGCTTAGAGAACTTGGCTTTCTTTATTTTCTCTTCAAGTTCGGAAAGCTCATCCTTTCCTTCTTCGCCTTCCCCGAGCTCCTTTTGAATAGCTTTGAGTTGCTCATTCAAATAGTATTCTCGTTGGGTTTTTTCCATTTGACGTTTGACCCTGCTGCGGATTCTTTTTTCCGCTTGCATGACGCCAATTTCGCCTTCCATAAAGCTTACTATCTTCTCAAGGCGAATAGCTACATTTGCTGTTTCAAGAAGCCCCTGTTTTTCTTCAAGCTTAAAAGCAAGGTGCGCCGTTACCACATCTGCAAGCTTGGAAGGGTCGGGAATTTGGGTAATAGATGCCAATAAGTCGCTTGGAATCTTTTTTTGCAGTTTCACATATTGGTCAAACTGATCAACAAGAGCACGCGTGAGCGCTTGAATTTCTTGAGGAGAGCCTGCTTCTTCTTCAAAGGGATCGACGGTTGCCAAGAAATAAGAAGGATTTGTTATAAAATTGGCTACTTTTACCCGTTTTTGCCCTTCGAGAAGAACCTTGACCGTTCCATCGGGAAGACGCAAAAGCTGTAAAATCCTTGCAAGGGTTCCTACCGTATAAAGATCTTTTGCTGTTGGATCGTCCACAGTGGGCTTTTTCTGACTCAGCAACAGAACTTGCTGCTTATTCTCCATGACCACGTCAAGAGCGTGAATGGACTTATCGCGACCCACAAATAAGGGAATAACCATGTGAGGAAAGACAACTACATCCCGTAAAGCAAGAACAGGAAACTTAGTTTGTTGACCTTCCGGATGCTCTTTAGCCAAAGATAACCTCGTGAATAATTTGTCTTATCCTTTTAAATATAGGGCATCTTTTCAGATATATAAAGGGGGATTATGAAAGGAGGGTTTTTGTAGGCGCTTCTTTCAAACACACCTATACGATTTTATATTTAACATACTACATTATTTTTGTGTTCAATGCCAACTTTTCAATTGGTCATCCATAGAAAATTTTTTGACTTTTTGATGCTTTTTCTATTATCTTAAAAAGATAAAAGGAAAAAATGTGACCTACTCTATTACACTCATTGAAGGCGACGGCGTTGGCCCCGAAGTTGTAGAGGCCGCAAAACAAGTTATTGATGCTGCAGGTGTATCCGTTCACTGGGAGGTATGTGAAGCAGGCGCAAAGGTTTTTAAAAAAGGCCTTGCCACCGGCGTTCCCCCTGAAACCATAGAGTCCATCAAGCGCACACAGGTTGTCTTAAAAGGGCCCCTTGAAACGCCCGTAGGCTATGGGGAAAAAAGTGCAAATGTGACATTGCGCGCTCTCTTTGAAACGTACGCGAACACGCGTCCTGTGCGTCAGATTCCTGGCATTCACACTCCTTTCAGCGAAAGAGCCATCGATTTTGTCATTGTTCGCGAAAATGTTGAGGATCTCTATGCAGGAATCGAATATCTTCAGACACCTTCTGTTGCTGAAGCTTTAAAGCTCATAACACGAAAAGGCTCTGAAAAAATTATTCGCTTTGCCTTTGAACTTGCCCGCGCCGAAGGACGCCATAAGGTTCATTGTGCCACAAAAGCCAATATTTTAAAGCTTACCGAAGGGTTGTTTAAGAAAACCTTTGAAGATGTTTCTAAGGACTATCCTGATATTGAGGTTCACCACATCATCATTGATAACTGTGCCCACCAAATGGTTGTGCGTCCCGAAGAGTTTGATGTGATTGTCACAACGAATCTTCATGGAGATATTATCAGTGACTTAGGATCCGGTCTTGTGGGCGGGTTGGGTGTTGCGCCTGCAGCCAACATTGGAGATGAGGTGGCCATTTTTGAAGCTGTGCACGGCTCGGCACCTGATATTGCAGGAAAAAATTGGGTTAATCCCACGGCCCTTATTCTCTCTTCTGTGTTAATGCTCCGCCATCTGAAAGAATTTGAGGCGGCCACACGCATTGAACAAGCCCTTCTTTACACTCTGGGCATCCAAAAAGCCTTTTTGAAAGATTTAGATAAAAGCTCTGTTCTTACAACTACAGCCTTTACAGATCTTGTGATTCAACATTTGGGCAAGAAAACGGATTTTTGGCCTTTGCGCCCTTACAAGCCTTTGATCTTGCCTGTTGTTCAAAACCCTTCGGAAGATGTGCCAAGGAAAGAAGTGGGGGTTGATCTTTATATTGAAAGCTCCCTTTCTCCGGAGGCGCTGGGTCAAAGCTTAGAGAAGATTGCCTACCTCTCTCCTTTTAACCTTAAAATGATTTCTAACCGTGGCGTACAGGTTTATCCTGCCATTGGGGGAATCAAAGCAGATACGGTGGACCATTGGCGCGCCAGATTCTTTTTAAAAGATAAGAAGAAGGCTATGACAGATAAGGATATTTTTGACCTTACAACACACATAGGTCGCGATCACCGCTGGATGCATCTTGAAAAGTTAA
>CANGTV010000049.1 GCA_947457015.1 Alphaproteobacteria bacterium
CGTTATACGGAAGCCAGCCTTATCAAGAAGATGGAAGAGTTGGGCATTGGTCGCCCTTCTACGTATGCGCGAACCATTCAAGTTCTCCAAGAGCGCGGCTATGTGCGCAACGAGAAGAAAGCTTTAATGCCAGAGGATCGAGGCCGCATTGTCACGGCCTTTTTGTTGAATTATTTTCGCACCTATGTGGAATATGATTTTACAGCCCGCCTCGAAGAACAACTGGATGAAATCTCAAACGGCGACCTTTTTTGGAAAGACGTTTTAAGTCAATTTTGGACCCCTTTTCACACCGCAACGGATGAAGCCAAGCAACTTAAAATCCAAGAAGTCCTCGAGCAACTTCAAAAGGATCTCGATGCATTCCTCTTCCCTCCTTCCGCAGACGGCAAAGATCCCCACATCTGCCCCCGTTGTGAAAAGGGAACATTAGGACTCCGCTTAAGCAAGTTTGGCGCTTTCATTGGCTGCTCAGAATATCCTACGTGCAACTACACCCGCCCTCTTATTACGGGCGAAGAAGGAGAAGAGCACGCTCAAGAAGAACCTTTTGAAAGACTATTAGGAGATGATCCCACATCAGGACTTCCTCTTAAGGTTAAGAAAGGACCCTATGGATTTTATATTCAATGGGGCGAGGCGCCATCGAAAAAAGAAAAGCCCAAACGTGTCTCTTTACCAACGGGATCTTCCCCTGAAACAATCACCCTTGAGGAAGCCGTCTCCCTTGGATCCCTCCCCCGAGAGATCGGCCTGCACCCAGAGACAAAAGAGATGATCACAGCCGCCATTGGCCGCTTTGGCCCCTATGTTAAAATTGGGAGCATGTTTGTTTCCTTGAAAAAGACAGATGATGTCCTGACCGTTGGCCTTGAACGAGCTGTTGAACTCATTGAAGCCAAGAAAGCCGCCCCTCCACGGAAAACAGGGCGTGGTAAAAAGAGTTAAACGCGCGCACAACTGGACACAAGGAAAACAATAGAAAAATCTTGACTTTCCTCCCTTAAATAGATATACTATGTATAAACGCAGGAGGTGTTCTTATGCTCACGAATGTCACAAAATGGGGAAATAGTTTGGGTCTCAGAATCCCTCGTGCTATAGCCAACAAAGTTGGCATCCACGAAGGAACACCTATCGATATTTCTGTTCAAGATCACCATATTGTGATTAGAAAAGGCTATTCCCTTCAGTCTTTACTTGATCAGGTAACTCCAGAAAATATTCACGAAGAAACCTTGACAGGATCTGCACGTGGCAAAGAATTCTGGTAAAATGGACGCTTATTTACCACAACGAGGAGATATCGTGTGGATAGAGTTTGATCCAAGCCAAGGAGCAGAAATAAAAAAAAGACGTCCTGCTTTAATTATTTCGCCTTTAAGCTATAATCAGAAAGTTGGTCTAGCTCTCGCATGCCCTATCACAAGTCATGCAAAAGACTATCCCTTTGAAGTCACATTATCCTCTCAAAAAAACATAAAGGGAGTTGTTTTGGCTGATCATATCAAAAGTCTAGATTGGAAAGAACGTAAAGTTAAATTTGAAGAAAAGGCTTCACCAGAGCTCGTTAATGAAGTTACGGAGAAGCTCTTGTTATTAATTGACGTATTTTGACCCTTATGAACCATAGCTTACCTCATGGCCTCTAAACACCTCCCCACACCTCAAGAAATCCTTGAGTTTATTAACGCGTCCTCCACAAAAGTAGGAAAGCGAGAGATTGCGCGTGCCTTTAATTTAAAAGGCCTAGATCGCGTGTGGCTCAAAACCATTCTTAAAAGTATGGCCGAAGACGGGCTGATTGCACGGGGCCATAAAAAGAAAGTCCACTCCCGCACCCATTTGCCGCCTGTTCTCTTAGTTACTGTCTCTCCTGACCTCTCTGAAGAAGGAGAAATTTTACTCACTCCTGTTGAGCATGAAAGCGAACTTCCTCTCCTTTTAACTGACAAGGGTGCAGCTCGCGTTAGTCCGGGAGATCGCCTGTTGGTTCGCCTTAAGCGTCATCCGGATGGGTACTATACCGCACGTCTTCTCAAAAAAATGGTCACAACGCCTCAAAAATGGGTGGGAATGGTGATTAAAACCCGTGGCAAGCTTTACCTCCAGCCCTGCGATCGACGACGCCAAAAGGAGTTGACCCTCCTTGATCCTCAATCTTCCGTTAAGGAAGGAGAAGTTGTACTCGCAGAATTTTCTCAACAGCACGGGCCTAAGCAAGCCAACGTCCTTAAGACATTGGGAACACTTGAAGATCCGAGGGTTATTAGTTTGATCTCTATTTACGAGCAAGGGATTCCTCATGAGTTTTCGGAAGCCACTCTGGCTGAGGCAGAAAATGTCCGCTCTCTTTCCCTTGAGGAACGTGAAGATTTAAGATCCATCCCTTTCGTAACCATTGATGGAGAAGACGCTCGCGATTTTGATGATGCGGTTTGGGCCTATGAGGATCCAGAGAAAGGATGGCACCTTATGGTCGCCATTGCAGACGTTGCCTTTTATGTAAAACCTGGGAGTGCCCTTGATAAGGAAGCTTACAACCGCGGGAATTCCGTCTATTTTCCCGATAGAGTTGTCCCCATGCTTCCTGAAACCTTGTCCAATGATCTATGTTCTTTAAGACCTCGGGAAGACAAAGCGTGTTTTGCCGTGCACCTCTGGCTCGATAAGAACGGCCGCTTAAAAAGCTATCAGTTTGTGAGGGGCATTATGCGATCCTTAGAGCGCCTCACCTATACGCAAGTGCAAAAAGCCATTGATGGAAATCTGGATGAGCACACCACTCCCCTCCTCAAGTCTGTCATTAAGCCCCTTTATGGAGCGTATGATTTACTAAAAAAAGCCCGAGAATTTCGGGGAACGCTTGACCTCGAGATTCCTGAAAAACAAGTCATTTTAGATGAAAAAGGACATATTCAAGACATTTTTCCGCGCCCTCGCCTCGACAGCCACCGCCTTATTGAAGAATTTATGATTCTTGCCAATGTGGCCGCAGCACAACAACTAGAAGCTCTTAAAGCTCCGTGTATTTACCGCATTCATGATGTGCCCAATCCAGAAAAAATATTTGTTTTTCGTGAACTTGTAGAGGGGCTGGGTTTTTCTTTCCCTAAATCTCAAGCCATCACTCCCCAGGCCTTTCTCCATCTTTTAAAAGCCGCCCACGGGACTCCTCATCAAGAACTTATTAATCAGCTCACGCTCCGAACCCAAGCGCAAGCCCTTTATCACCGCGAAAACATTGGGCATTTTGGCTTAAGTTTAAAAAAGTATAGCCACTTTACCTCTCCCATCCGACGGTATGCAGACATCATTGTGCATCGCAGCTTGATTGCGTCGTTGAAGCTTGGAGAGGATGGCCTCCCCAAGGACACGGATTTAAGTTCAATTGGCGAACAGGTTTCTTTTACCGAAAGACGCGCTGCATCCGCTGAGCGCGCTGCAACAGAACGCTACGTTACGCTCTACCTCAAAGATAAAGTAGGAGAATCGTTCAAAGGAAGCATTAGTGGTGTAACCTCCTTTGGTCTTTTCGTCACACTCGAGCATTCTGGAGCTGATGGCCTCATTCCTATGGCCTCTTTGCGCGACGATTTTTATCTTTATGAGGAACGTAAGCATCGTCTCATCGGCCGTCGTACCCGTAAAACGTATACCCTTGGTGATCCCATTGCGGTCACCTTAAAAGAAGTTGATACACTCACAAACTCTATTACATTGGCTCCCGTTGAGTCCTCTCCTTTAGAGCCGCGACAAAAAAGATCAAAATCAAGAAGATCTGGCTTTTAAACGGGTTTCAGTATATGGTTATAAAAATTAAATTAAATGAGGCTCCATGTTTACAACACTTTTTCGGAAAATTTTTGGCTCATCTAACGATCGCTATATAAAAGGCCTGGATAAGATCGTTGATAAAGTCAATGCCTTTGAAGAAGGCATTGAGAAACTTACCGACGACGCACTGCGGAACAAAACGGAAGAATTCCGCACTCGCCTTCAACAGGGAGCCACTCTCGACGATCTACTGCCTGAAGCCTTTGCTGTTGTCAGGGAAGCCGCAAAGCGTACTCTTGGTATGCGTCATTTTGATGTTCAGCTAAAAGGAGGAATTATTCTCCATCGCGGCATGATCACGGAAATGAAGACGGGTGAAGGTAAAACCCTTGTTGCAACACTTCCCGTCTACCTCAATGCTCTTGAAGGAAAAGGCGTTCACGTTGTCACCGTCAACGATTATTTGGCAAAACGTGACTCTGAATGGATGGGCGCTATCTATAAGTTTCTAGGCCTCACCGTTGAGTGCATTGTCCACCAACTTGATGATCTAGAACGCCAAATTGCTTACAAAGCTGATGTTACTTACGCCACAAATAATGAGCTTGGCTTTGATTATCTACGTGATAATATGAAGTTTCGCCTGGAAGAAATGGTCCAAAGACCCTTCAACTATGGGATTGTGGATGAAGTGGATAGCATCCTCGTTGACGAAGCTCGCACCCCTCTCATTATTTCAGGACCTGCAGAAGCTTCTTCAGAGCTTTATGTTCAAATTAACAAGCTTATTCCAGATCTGCTTCCGGAAGACTATGAAAAGGATGAAAAAGCACGCGCCGTTACCCTTACTGAAGTGGGCATTGAACACATCGAGCAGCTTTTAATAAAAGCGGATCTCTTAGGGGGAAAGACCCTTTATGACGTTCAAAACGTTGCCGTTGTCCACCACGTTAACCAGGCCCTTAAGGCGCACAAGCTCTTTACACGCGATGTCGATTATATGATCAAAGACGGCAAAGTCATGATCATTGACGAATTCACAGGCCGCGTCATGGAAGGCCGACGCTATTCAGAAGGACTCCACCAAGCCCTTGAAGCCAAAGAAGAAGTGGAAATCCAACAGGAAAACCAAACGCTAGCCTCCATTACTTACCAAAACTATTTCCGCCTCTATCCCAAGCTTGCCGGCATGACTGGAACCGCCATGACGGAAGCGGCTGAATTCGCGGATATCTATAAGCTCGAGGTTTTGGAGGTTCCCACTAATAAACCTGTCGTTCGAAAAGATATGGATGACGAAGTCTATCGGACAGCAAGAGAAAAATATGAAGCCATTGCTAAGCTTATCGAAGAGTGCCGAGAGCGCAAGCAACCTATTCTTGTGGGAACGGTAAGTATCGAAAAATCAGAGATTCTCGCTCGTGTTCTTAAGGAAAAAAATATTCCTCACAACGTGCTCAATGCAAAATTTCACGAGCAAGAAGCTAAAATCATTGCTGAAGCAGGCGTCCCGGGAGCTGTTACCATTGCGACTAACATGGCTGGCCGCGGAACAGACATTAAGCTCGGTGGAAACTTGGAAATGCGCATCGCTGAGGAAACAACGCACATAGAAGATAAAGAAAAAGCAGCTATTCGAATCCAAGAAATTGAAGCCGAAGTTGTACGTGATGCAGGGATTGCAAAAGAAGCGGGGGGCCTCTTTGTTTTAGGGACAGAGCGCCATGAAAGTCGCCGCATTGATAACCAGCTGCGCGGCCGTTCGGGTCGCCAAGGAGACCCTGGCGCTTCAAAATTCTTTTTGTCCCTCGAGGACGACCTGATGCGTATTTTTGGTTCAGAACGCCTTGATAGTTGGTTGCAAAAACTTGGCCTCGAAGAAGGAGAAGCCATCATCCATCCCTGGATTAATAAAGCCCTTGAGAAAGCCCAACAAAAAGTTGAAGCACGTAACTTTGATATACGTAAGCAACTCCTTAAATACGATGATGTCATGAATGACCAACGCAAGGTTATTTATGAACAACGTCGTGAAATTATGGAAGTATCTGATGTACATGATTTCATTGTCTCTATGCGCGAAGAGGTCATCGACCTCCTTGTGGCACGCTTTATTCCTGAAAACGCTTATGCAGATCAATGGGAAACAACCTCTCTTCACGAGGAATGTCTGCGTATCTTTAGTCTTAATTTGCCCATTCAAGAGTGGGCAAACGAGGAAGGAATTGCAGATGCTGAAATTAAGAGCCGCATCCATCATGCTGTCCACACCCTCATGACGCATAAAGAAAAAGCTTATGGTGCTGAGATGATACGTATTGCGGAAAAATCTATGCTTTTACGCCTTCTGGATCAACAATGGAAGGATCACCTCCTCTCCTTAGATCACTTGCGTCAAGGAATTAACTTAAGAGCCTATGGCCAACGCGATCCTCTTAATGAATATAAGAGTGAAGCCTTTGAAATGTTTCAAGAAATGCTCGTGCGCTTACGTGAAAGTGTCACAGGTGTTTTAGCGCATCTTCAAGTGGGCGAATCCACCCCTGAACAAGTGGTTTCTGACATTTTTGCTCCTGAAGCAGAGCAACAAATGACGCTTAACTACCATGAAGACCCCTATGACCCTGCTCAAGATGGAGATAAGACCCTGGTTGGTCCCGAAGACTGGAGTAAAACACCACGTAATGCACCGTGTCCTTGTGGATCTGGAAAGCGCTACAAGCAATGTCATGGGAAGTTAGCCTGATAACCTCTAGCCAATTCCTCTTATTCCTTGTACCATATCTCCTGTCCATTTCACAGGAGAGGGAAACCTATGACAACAAAACCACACATCATTGTTCTTGGGAATGAAAAGGGAGGAACGGGAAAATCAACGGTCAGCATGCACGTGATCGTAAGTCTTCTCCGTATGGGCTTCTCCGTTGGTAGCATCGATGTGGATGCGCGCCAAGGAACCCTCACCCGCTACATGGAAAACCGTAAACTCACTGCTGCCAAAATTCCCTTGCCTCTTTCGGACCATATTCCCATCTTGCTTAGCCAGCATCCTTCCAGAGAAGTCGGGATTCAAGAAGACAAGCAAAATCTTGAAGATGCCCTCAACCAGTTATCTTCCAAGCAATTTATTTTAATTGACACCCCTGGAAGTGATTCTTCTCTTTCTCGTGCTGCCCATGCGGTCGCTGACACCCTTATCACCCCTCTGAACGATAGTTTTGTTGACTTGGACATGCTCGTCCGCCTCAAGAGTGACACGCTCGATATTCTGCGGCCTAGCACGTACGCTGAAATGGTGTGGGATCAAAAAAAACAACGCGCCATCCGAGATAAAGGCTCGATTGAATGGATTGTGCTCCGAAATCGTCTTAGTAGCATCAATGCTCGTAACAAGGAGCAAATGGAAGACGTCATGCAGCTTCTCGCAAAACGCATTGGGTTTCGTTATATCCCCGGATTTGGAGAGCGGGTTATTTTCCGTGAACTCTTTTTAGCGGGGATTACCGTTCTCGATTTAGAAGATTGTAAAATACCCATGAGCCTGTCCCACGTTTCTGCGAAACAAGAGCTGCGCAATCTTATCCAAAGGATGAATCTTCCTCATGTGGAAAGACTGGCTGCGTAAGGGTATGACACCAAATAAGTGCCCTATCTCCCCCGCTGTCATCCTGAATTTATTTCAGGATCTTATTGACGCGAGATCCCGAAACAAGTTCGGGATGACAGCACAGTTATTTTCTATAATTGGTATGACAAGCAGCGAGAAAAATCATGCCTGAACTTTTTCTTGCGGCTTTTGGAGTTGTCCTTCTTCTTCTTCTCTTGCAAAAGCTTGAGCATGCAGAAACAAAGCTACTCATCAAAACCCTGAAATGGACCTTCGTCGGCGTGCTAGTGCTGGCGGGCATTTATTTAACCTTAGTGGGGCGCCTGTTGCACGTGACGGTTATCATTGTGCTTCTGATTCTCCTCTTAAAACAAGATGTGCACAGGTGGGTCAAGGAAAAGCGCTCTCCTCTTCCTCTTTCGCCTCCCATGACCAAGAGGGAAGCGGTAAAACTCCTCAAGGTTAAACTCAAGGCAACACCTGAAGAAATTCAACAGGCCTTCGACACAATTAAACCAAAAGACTCCACTCACGGAGATCTCCTTGTGCAAGCCCGGGATGTGTTGTTGAAAAAGCGGCGCTGAGAGCTTCGTTTTATCTAATTCTCGCTCGGGCAATGCTCTCCTGCTGGTTGACCAGTGACACAGCCATAGGTCACACCCCAACTACTAGTACCATAATTCCAGGTGTCGACACATCCTACGCTTGATAGCGTGCAAACGCATTCTACGCTTGGTTTGGGACACATTGTGGTAGATATTGTGGTATAGTATTTTAGTTTACTAATTACGTTATTTGTTTTATAAAAGCAGGAATGACCTATGGATACCCCATTGAGCTAAGAGCTCGCGCGATGTCTTTCCTGGACTCTGGAAAACCTCGCAAAGAAGTATGTGAGACATTCAAAGTTTCGCAAAAGACCCTGTTTAATTGGATTAAGCTCCGCAAAGAAACGGGAGGATTTGAGATCAAAGAGCGCCCAAAGATTCGCTCGACCCGTAAAATAACAAAGGAATCCCTTCTTATTTATCTTGAGAGCCATCCCGATCACTGTCTCAAAGAAATTGGCGGGGCCTTCGGCGTTACTGCTGTTTCCGTCTTTAATGCACTCCGTAAATTTGGAATAACTCGTAAAAAAAACGACCCTCTACAAAGAGCGAGACGCGAGCAAAAGGCAGAAATTCTTAACAGAAATCGAGAAGCTCGATCCTGAAGATTTGGTTTACTTAGATGAGAGTGGTAGGGTTCATTCCCTGTATAGAAAATACGCTAGAGGGCCCAGAAAAACAAGAATTTATGGTGAAATATCTGGCAAATATGTCTCGCGAACAACCCTAATTGCTGGATATGTCCCAGGAGGATTTATAGCTCCCTTTCGCTTCAAGGGGTATACGAACACAGACGTTTTCAATCTCTGGGTAGAGCGCTGTTTGATCGCGGATTTAAGGCCCGGTCAAGTTGTGATCCTTGACAATGCAAGCTTTCATAAATCTAAGCGTACGGTAGAGCTTATTGAAGCCGCAAG
>CANGTV010000050.1 GCA_947457015.1 Alphaproteobacteria bacterium
AAGATTTAATTTTAAAAAATTTATTTATTTCAGATGCTTACTGGATCCCCGCCGCAGCAGGGGATGACAATGGAAAAATTGCAACAAAAGTCCATATTTTGAAGTTGATTGGGTATATACTTATCGTATCGTTATTTATTTTAATTTTATCAGAAGGGTCACTTTTTAAAACTCAGCGGCAACATACTGGGTGCCTTCAACTTTAGGGCGGGGAGCTGTTTCAAAATGAATATGCTCTCCTGGCAAAAGAGATGTCTCAGAAAACTGATGCTCCCAAGAGTCTAAAACCCGCCTTTCTCCTGGATTTTCAGGAGATGGAGTGCCTATAATTTTTATCTTAAGAGGAGAGAGAAGGCGCACACCATTTGATGTGTTAACAACATCACCGGCAACTATCAGCGTGTTAGAGGGCTCTTCTTGAAGAAGGGACGTCATATTTGAAATCACGAGTCCTGCGCCAGGTAAGCTTATAGGAAGCCCAAAAAATGCGTAGGCTCTTTCACTTACAGGCCAAGTAGACACAATCACATTACGCCCAAAAATGAGGAAGCTAAAAAAAGAAAAGAAAAGGCCAAGGCCTATAATAAACCCGACTGATCTAAAGCGATTTTTAGCAAAGGAAAGCTCTTCTGTCGTTTCTTCTTGCGAAAGATTCAAGAGACCAGATAGAGTTGCAGAAGAAGACTTCTCCGGCATTTGCCACCAGATATACTGGCAAGACACACAGCGAACCTGTCGGCCATCTTGTGGAACGAGGACGTCATCAAGCATGTATCGTTTTGAACACTGAGAACATGTAACAATCATGAACTGAAACCCTCGGCTATATCTATTTGTCTCAGTTATATTCTCTTTAAAAGGATGGTGCAAGCTAGACGAATGACTTCTTTTATGTCATTTTGCTGTGAGTTTATTAAATGAAACCTTCCGCCTCTCAGCATAGGCCAGAAAGGTAACCCATTGACAATATTAAAGGAACAAGTACTGTGTCAGACTTTATTGCTCAATTTGTAGGTGTGGGACATCAATACAAAAAAGGAGCTGAAATTTTCAAAGGAGCTACCTTTAACATTGAACCTGGCTCTTTCCATTTCCTTACGGGTCCAAGTGGATCGGGAAAGTCATCTCTTTTAAAAATGCTTTACCTAGGCCTAAAGCCTACCTGGGGGAGTATTCGACTTTTTGGGGAAGATCCTTTAACAATGAAACCTTCTCTCTTGCCTCTCTTGCGTCAGCAGGTGGGAGTTGTGTTTCAAGAATTTAAACTTTTGGACCATTTAAAAGTTATTGATAATGTCTCTTTACCCTTACGTGTGCGAGGAATTGAGGCTAAACGGAGCTACCGAGATGCACGTGAGCTTTTAAATTGGGTGGGCTTAGGCGACTCCCTTCAAGCTTACCCTGCAACCCTTTCAGGGGGACAGCAACAACGCGTCGCTATCGCGCGCGCAGTTATAACGCGCCCTCAACTCCTCCTCGCGGATGAGCCAACAGGAAATGTGGATGATGACATGGCGATAAAACTTCTTCACCTCTTTGAAGAGTTAAACAAAATGGGAACGGCCATTGTTATTGCAACCCATAACCAGCGTCTTCTCGAAAGATCTCCTTATCCTCACCTTACGATCCGTAGGGGAACTATTATTAGAACACCAAAGAGAAGCAAGCCATGAACAACAGTCAAGACTTACCCTTAAAAAATGATATCGCAGCGCGCTTTTTACCTCTTATTATAGGCTTGATGGTATATGTGGGAACGCTTTGTTTTGTCTTTACCCTTTTTATTCTTTCTGCAACCCATTTATGGGAAAATCAGTTAAGGACGCAGATAACTCTTGAAGTTCCCGCGTCCCCTGGCGCTTCTTCTGCGCCTCTTCAAGCTCAAGTTCTACAAGTTTTAAGCAAAACTCCTGGGATTCAACAGGCATCTGCTGTTCCTAAAAAAGAAGTGGAAACTCTTTTGCAGTCCCTTCTCGGAACAACTCTTCCTGTAGACCTTCAATTCTTGCCCGTTCTTATTGAGGTCTCTCTGAATGGGAGAGAGCCTATCGATATTCCTATGCTTGAAGCACGCTTAAAAATCATTTCTCCTCAGATCCAACTCATCGACCATCGCCCCTGGCAAGTCCAAGTTTCAAGCCTCATTAATGCAAGTGTTGTCTTGGCATCAACGCTTACTTTTCTTGTTCTTTTAACAGCTCTGGTGACAACAACCTTTGCAACCCGGACAAGCCTTCTTATTCATCGTCAAGTCGTTGAAGTGCTGCACTTAATTGGAGCGACAAATGAATATATTGCAAAACAGTTTCAAGTACATGCCTTAAAACAAGGGCTTATCGCTAGTGCTATTGGAGCTGCATTTGCCTTTTTGACATTTATAGGGATTGCCGCTCTTTTAGAAAAAGCAGGACTTCCATCAACCTCTCTCTCTTCTTTTTCCATACAAGCCTTTTGTGTGTTTGCCCTTTCTCCCTTTGTGACAGGCGGATTTATGATGCTTTCTGCACGTCTCACAGTTATGCGAGGACTTCGTCCATGAAGCTTGTGCTTCTCGATCGAGATGGGGTGATTAATGTAGGCCGGCCAGATTCCATAAAATCAAGACATGAATTTTGTTTGATTCCAAGGGCTGCTGCAGCTATTAAGCTCTTAAATGAAGCGTCTATCCCAACCGCTATTGTTACAAACCAAGCCGTTGTTGGGCGAGGAGAGCTCACAGAAGAAGGACTTGCGGATATTCATGAATATTTAAGAGAGCTCTTAAAAGAAGAAGGAGCTTTTGTGGATAAAATTTTTGTATGCACGTCCGCCAATCCTGATAATCCACGGCGCAAACCACATCCTGGCCTTCTGCTTGAAGCTCTCGAGATTTTTCATGTGAAACATTTTGAAGCGGTTCTTATTGGAGATTCCTTGCGAAACCTTGAGGCCGCCCGCGCGATCAATTGCCATCGCATTTTAGTACGCACAGGAAAAGGGAAGGAGACTCTTGAAAAAGGCTTGCCTAACAGTGTATTACCCGTCACCATTTTTAATGATCTTTTTGAAGCCGCGTCTCATCTTCTGCAGGGCTTCACAGCGCGTCATTCCGCTTAGCATGACGTATTGGGAACAAAAAAAGACATGCTGAAACAAGGGATATTATATAGCTTAAGACTTCTTATGGTGATGGCGGTTGGAGGGAGCCTTTGGTTGGCGGGGCTTATCCTTTTTGCGCGCCTTATCCCTTCTTCTCCTGAAGACACAACAACAGCAACTGATGGCATTGTTATTTTCACAGGGGGAGAAACGCGCCTTCAAGTCGCTCTCTCTCTTTTCCAACAGAAAAAAGGAAAGTATTTGCTGATTTCAGGGGTCAACCCTGCGTCAAGCTTTCCAAAAACCGTTGAGAAAATGCCTTTTAAGTCTCAGGTAACCCTAGGATATGAAGCCCTTGATACGCTTGGAAATGCAGAAGAAACGGCGGCTTGGGTACGCGCCAATCATATTCAAACCTTAAGGCTCATTACATCTAATTACCATATACCCCGGAGTCTTTTTGAGCTTCGTCGGTTATTGCCAAAGGTAGAAATTTTGTCCCATCCTGTGGTGGGAAAAAGTTTTTTAAAGCCAAAGTGGTGGATTCATCCTGCCACCTTAAGTCTTGTCATCCAAGAATATAATAAATTTTTATTTTCTCTTTTGCGGCGCCCTCTTGAGGATATGCAGAGTTTTTTTACCACAGGGGCAAAGACGTGATCCTTTGGTTGAGATCTCTTGCTTTTAATGCTGTCTTTTACGGGTGGACTATTTTGTGCGCGTTTTTACTGCTCCCGCTTTTGCTGTGTCCCCATGCTTATGCCGTAAAAGGGGTAAGATTTTGGATTCAGGGAATATTTTGGATTTGCGATCATATTCTCGGCCTTCATCTACAGGTTGTGGGATATGACGCGCTTCCAAAAACACCGGTTATTTTAGCTGCAAAACATCAATCGGCTTGGGAAACTTTTGTGTTTCATTATTTATTTCCTGACCCCACCATCGCTTTAAAGCAAGAACTCCTATGGATTCCCTTTTTTGGGTGGTATTTAAAAAAGGCCGGTATGATTCCTTTATCTCGGTCGAAAGGAAAAGGGGCTCAGGACTTAAAAAATCTCTTGAATAGAGCCCGCGACGCTGTTGAAAAAGAGCGTCAAATCGTGATTTTCCCGGAAGGAACGCGCTCAAAACCAGGCCACAAAGGGACATATCAATCAGGCGTTGCTAGCCTTTATTTTCATTTAAACGTTCCCGTTGTTCCCGTGGCCCATAATGCAGGTCTTTATTGGCCGCGCCGTGGATTCATTAAATACCCAGGAACCATTACGCTAGAATTCTTACCCCCCATCCATCCCGGGCTTTCTCGGCAAGACTTTATGAGGCGACTTGAAAATGATATTGAGTTAAAAACAAATGAGTTGGTACGTCATCCTCCTGAAAGGTTTCAATAACGTCTTGAGAGATGAAAAATATACACATTAAAAGATGAGAGAATAGAATGCGTTGTCCCTTTTGTAGTAGCACCGATACGGCCGTTAAGGACACGCGTCCAAACGAGGATGGCTCTTCCATTCGCAGGCGCCGCCAGTGCCCTGAATGCCTGTCGCGCTTTACAACCACTGAACGGGTGTATTTGCGAGAGCTATTGGTTAAGAAAAAAGATGGCCAGGTCGTGGACTTTGATCGGGAAAAGCTTGTGCGCTCCATCCGCCTGGCGCTTCACAAACGCCCTATCGATGATGAACGAATTGAACGGGTTGCAACGGGCATTATTCGCCAATTTGAAACCAGTGGCGAAACAGAAATCCCCACCTCATCCATTGGAGAACTGGTCATGACGGCCCTTCGTGAACTTGATTCTGTGGCTTACGTGCGCTTTGCGTCCATTTACAAGAATTTCCATGAAGCCCAAGATTTTGAGAAGTTCATTGAAAAATTAGAGGTTCTTCCTAATATCTCCTCAGACCCTCCCTCATCGGCGAGGTGAGGAGTTATCTTTATAATGTAGAGCTGCTTCCGAGAGAAACTGAGATCGATTCATGTGAAAAAGTCTTGCTCTTCTATCTATAATACCAAGGATATCTTCGGGTAACGAGACATTGATGCGTATGATTTTCTTTGATGGCATTGTAATTAAAAACACCACAGCATCTTTTAACTCACCAGAAATCCTTAACTCATCAAGGGTTGAAGGAGCCGGTAAATCCTGCCCTATTTCCTGCAAAAGTTCCACATGTGTCGAAAGAGCTTCCTCAGCCATTATACGCGCCTCTTCCAAGGTTTTTCCTGCAGTTACGCATCCTGGAAAATCAGGAAAGCTAACACCATAGTCTGATTTAGGTTCTTTGTGAACAACAGCAAAATAATTCATGACTTTTTCTCTCTTATCTTAATTCTTGCCTGCTTTTCAATGCTCGCGAGAGTCACTTGCGGTAAACCTCTTTTTGTATGAGGTACGGTCACCAACCCTGATCTTTGTGGGTGTATAAAATGATGGTGACTTCCAGTAATTCTCTTTAAAATCCAACCCTCTTTCTTTAAAAGAGAAGTCACATCTCGACTGTTCATATGTGTATTATACACATCCATTGAAAAGAGTAAAAGCTTTTATTCACCTTCAATGACCCCCTGTCTCTGGAAGAAGAGTTGTAAAGTTAGTAGGTTGAAGGAATCCTACGGTTTTTCCCGTGTGGGTCAAAACAGGAACGCGGTGACCGATCAGCTCATATACATCTTCTTCTAAACACCCCAAGGAGCGTAAAATCGCCAAAAAGGCAATTTCAGCAGCTTTGCCTGATCCATCATCAATCTTTAAAGCAATGCCCAGACCTAAGGAAGGAATGATACCCACTTCTACACCACCTGCTCCCATCTTACACAAGATGTGCCCTTGCGTGAGTTTAATGAGCCGTGTATCAAACCCATCAGACCCTGAAAGCATGTCGGGATGAGCCGCCACAGCTTCAAGAATACGCTGAATAGCCTTTTGACGCGGATAATGAAGATGGGAGGGATCCGCAAAGCGGGCCATTCCTAGAGCAATATTAAAAAGAGGGACCGCAAAGGCAGGAATGCCACAACCATCTGTCCCATGGGGAGCATGAGGGAAATCGGCACCTGTCACCTCACTAAGGACATGTTCGACACGCTTCTGAACGGGATGGTCCTTTAAAACATATCCCTCCAGATGTTCATTACGATGAAGGGCTGTTGTCAAAAACCCTAAGTGTTTTCCTGAACACGCATTTTGCAACACAGAAGATTGCTGCTGAATTTTAGGCTTTTGGCCTCCCAGAGGGGGGTGAATGCCACACTCTAAGATACGCTCGTCTTTTCCTAGCTTTTGAAGCCACACCTCAAGAGTTCTAACATGGGCTTCTTCCCCATAGTGCGAGGCACACGCAAGGGCAATTTCTTGAGGGGTGAGATGATAAGCGTCCGCAGCCCCACTTTCAATGAGGGGGAGGGCTTGAATAAATTTAAGGGCAGACCTTCCAAACACAGGTTCATAAATATTTCCCCAGCTGCGAATCACTTGCCCCATGGCATCGACAACCACAGCTGCTCCTCGAAAGCGTAATTCCGGATAATGCCCTCGGGTCGCTTCAACCATCACGGGATTCATCATTTACCCCTCACCAAATTTGTTTTCAATCAAATCAACCAAAGAAGAGACCGCTTGTTCTGCGTCCAACCCCTCTCCTTCAATAACCACAAGAGATCCCTGTCCTGCCCCCAACATCAAGAGTCCCATAATAGATTGAGCCGGCACGCGCATCTTTTGATAAGATACGTACGTAGTAGCATCAAAGGATTCAGCAAGTTTTACCACCTGAGCAGAGGCCCTTGCATGCAACCCCTTACGGTTTTGAATGAGAATTTCTTGTTTAATTATTTTGGACATGAGGCTCACTTAAAATGTGGGATGCCACATGAATGTACTTTCTCCCCGCTTCTTGAGCTAAAAGCACAGCCTCACGCAAGGATTTTGTTTTTCGAACACTGGCAAGTTTAACAAGAAGCGGAAGATTCATCCCTGCCACAATTTCCACCCCAGGGGTATCCAACAAAGAATGGGCCAGATTTGAAGGAGTTCCTCCAAACATATCTGTTAAAATGACAACACCATTCCCCGTTTCAACATCATGAACAGCTTTTAAAATTTCTTCTCGCTTCGTTTCTATATCATCCTGAGAAAGCAAGCTGACGGTAGCCAAATGCTCTTGCTTACCAACCACATGTTCCAGGGCTGCTGCAAACTCTTGGGCCAAAAGCCCATGGCTCACAAGAACGATTCCTATCATGCCATTTTTCTCTTTTTTAAATCTCTGTGTCTTAATTTTACATGTTTTTTTGTCATTTGTAACCAGTCTGCAAGAGTTTTTGCGATAAAAACAGAGCGATGTTGTCCTCCTGTACATCCAACAGCCAAGGTTAAGTACCCTCTCCCTTCTTCTTCAAAACGCGGAAGAGAGGTGGACAAAAGATCTTTCACAGACTGCATAAAAGAAGGAAAAAGCTCATCTTCTTGGATATAAGCCCCAACGGCCATATCTTCCCCAGACAAGGAGTTTAGCTCCTCCACATAAAAAGGATTTTTTAAAAGACGCGCATCAAATACCATGTCTGCTTCTCGTGGCAATCCATGGCGAAAGGAAAAAGAGGTAATAAATATACTAAGTTCCGGTGCTTTTTGAGGCAAAAAAAAGCGCCGCAACTGCCCTTTTAAGTCAGATGTGGAAAGGCGACTCGTATCAATAACAAAATGCGCATGCTCCCGAAGAGAAGAGATCAAGTGACGTTCAAGACGTATTCCATCAATGACCAGTCGTTCATGCGCCAGGGGGTGAAGGCGACGTGATTCATTATACCGACGCGCTAGAATCTCATCATCACACTCAAAAAAAATGAGCTGTGCATCGAGGGTGGCATCGTCCGTGAGTTTTTTCAACTCTTGCAAAAAATGATCAGAAGAGAAATCTCGTGTTCTCACATCGACTGCAACAGCTAAAGGGTCAGAAACTTTATGACGCGTATTTGCCACCGACTCTAAAAAAGCAAGCGGGAGATTATCAATGGTTTCATAACCCATATCTTCCAAGGTCTTTAAGGCAACAGATTTTCCCGATCCTGACATTCCAGTGATGAGAAAAACTGATCTTTTTGAAGAGTCAAGGGACATGGGCGATACCTTTATGATTTAAGGGAAAATCCCTCAGTAAGGACTGTTATTATAAGAAAATTTTTGAAAAAGGTCAATTTTCTCAATTGGCCATTATAGTCAATATATATGAAGTTGACGTGTTTGCCTGTTCACTACTGTCATTCCCATCCTCACGCAGGCGGAGAACACGGAAACCAAGAGAAATCCTGGATCTCCGCCACAGCAGGGAATAACATGTGAGAGGCACCGCTATAAGGTATCTTCATATCAAATGAGAATATACCCAATCAACTTCAAAATATGGACTTTTGTTGCAATTTTTCCATTGTCATCCCC
>CANGTV010000051.1 GCA_947457015.1 Alphaproteobacteria bacterium
AAAGCGCATTGAAATGTTCTTCGGAAAAATAAAGGAAAATAAAAGACTGAGAATGAGATATGAGAAGCTAGACGAGACATTTCTCGGCTTCATTGCACTCGCAACGCTTAAAATCATTCTTATGGCAATAATTAGCTAACAGTGTCTAGCCTTAGGTTTAGTGTTCGCCCCGAACAGCCTTCTGAAGAATGCTAACTAAGTTTATTTCCTATGATTCGTTGTCGGTGCTCTTCTATTTGTTGCTATCTTCTATACAAGGTAGAGAAAATTTCTTGTCCCCCTTCCCAACATACCGCATAAGAAGCTTATTACTGGATTTGCCCTTTGAAACCTTTAGAATGACAGATTGCTTTATTCTTGCGTCTACCACCTGGTCAGGTTGATGAGGAGTCTCCCATTTTTCCCCATCTTTGGAAGAAGACACAAAGGAATGCTCATAGTCATAGTACCAAAGATTCTTCCTTGTTACATATGCCATAAAAAGCTGGTCATTATAAGAAGCTAAACTTAGAGGAAGATATGTGTAACCTAGATTGATTAATTGAGTAGAATTTTTCCATGATCTCCCATCAAAAGATGATATCTGAATATAATTGGTTGTACTGGTATGAGCTAAGTAGAGTTTTTCACCATGTGACACAAGGCTTACGGGATAAGTCGTTTGCCAATTTTTGTCAGGCTCAAATGCTTTTGTAGACTAGCCCCTTGATGCAACTGACAAAAAGGAGATTAAAGCACTTTTTTAAAATCCAGAGATTATGCTCAAAAACCTATTTGCTTCTTCGAGAATTTTATGATTTAGTTTTTATAAAGATAAAATTAACAAGAAAGGCGTAGAGGCTTATGCGGTTAAGGATATTTTTGATAAGTGTCCTTTTGGGGAGCACACTCGCGCCGGAGCTTAAGGCTTTTTTCCCGGACCTCGAAAATCTTCAGAACAAGCAAACCATTCTTTCCAAACAACAGCCTTTATCAAGCACAACACCCCTTTTGTGTCAAACGACTTCTTCACCACCCTTACCTTACTTTGTAGTCAATACAATTGTGCATGTCCCTAGTT
Source organism: Alphaproteobacteria bacterium (assembly GCA_947457015.1). Taxonomy (GTDB): domain Bacteria; phylum Pseudomonadota; class Alphaproteobacteria; order UBA9655; family UBA9655; genus UBA9655. Next base: position 1,061 of record CANGTV010000051.1, read on the forward strand.
CTTTTAAGCCTTTGAAAGATATTGAAAAATATGAAAGCACGGTTGCTGCTCTTCCCTATTACATCGAGAAAGATATTAATACAAAGAACCCGCGACGCGGGAAACTCTGGATCCATTCTAAAGTTCCAACGCCAACGAAGGACGCCTATAAGACATCTTCCGTGCTAGGGAGTTTTATTAATAAAATCTCTGACGAAGGATACGGGACAACAACTCAGTCCTCACGCCAAAAAGCCCTTTCCCAGGTAGGAGTTGCAGCCCTTCTCAATAGGATGCGCTCCGTGTGTGGTGCCACGAACCAGGACTTTTTTAACACCCTTCATGACCTCCCTGGCGTCGTTCAGGCCCTTTGGGAGCCTCAATGGAGGAAGGTAGAAGTCACGACCTCTGCCCAGACACACCACACAGATGCTTCTTTTGACGAAGTTGCCACTTATTATGAGCAATTAAAAAAAGATAATGCCACACTGGCCCATGCGTTTTTACACATTCATGAGCATCAACATCTTAATTCTATTGTACCTTATCGTGAACTTCGAGAGGCGATATTAAAAGACAACGTTACAAAAGCTCTTGTAAGATCCGTACGCTCTCAAAACTCTAAGACGCCTGTCTATATTGCCTTCATGGATGGAGATGTGGTGTCTTTTAGAACAGGGACAAAAGGGACGTTTAGCTGTTACGAGGAGGCCATAACTGCAAGTCAAGTACCTCTTCATGGCTTAACCACGGGGTATACGATTTCACCCTCTCAAGATCCCTTTGCGTCTTTAGCTGTTTCCTTTGATTTAAGCACAAGACAAGCGCTTTCAACCGTATTCCCTCTGGCGCCTTACTATCCTGAGCCGAATGCTGTCATCCGCGTTCTTGATGATCAGGAGACGCTAGAAGTGTCGTTCCCAGAGATCTCACTCTATAAACGAGCGCAATACACGAGCCCTCAAGAAATACCTTTGCTTCTGAAAGAAGTTGTAAAGGCGCGGTTTAATAACTCTAACATTAAGGCTGAATCCCACTTTAAGTTTCTTTCAGAGGGGGCTATTGAGACAACTCTTCCTCCTCGATTTTTACAAAACCGCAAAAAAAAGAATGGGAAGAAAAATTCAAAGGTATTCGGAGGTACCTTTTCAACAACAAGCCAGAAATTCACGGCGTTTACCCATCAAGACCTCACCCATGTGCGCAACACCTCCCAATCCCACCTTAAAACGCAAGAGTGGAGTCGATATATATATCATTATCTCGAGGGATCTATGCAGGGCGACAGTGTGAAAGTTGTCAATGTTACGCAACCAGGTGCGATTGTTAAAAACAGGAAAGATCAATTTCTGATTAGCATGTTTTCCTCAATTCACAGCGCCTGGTCGCCTGTTGCGATTACGTTAAGAGACGTCACAGAAAAGGGGTATAATCTTATAGAGTATTTATGTTCATTTATTACAAGTTATGACAAGATGACACCAACCCCCTTACGCATAACCTATGGGGAAGGAACAAAAGCCAAAAGCACCAAACCAACTGGCGATTTACTCAGAAAGCATGTCTCTACCTATGAAGAGTTAGGCTCTGTTATTAATCTTTTTTATACTCAACCAATGGCTTATGCGGTTTGGAACGCGGGCCGTGTTTGTGGAATGTCTGAGCTTCCTGTGATTACACGATACATCCAAAGCACGCCAATTGTTCTCAAAAAAATCGTTCTTTCTCTAGCCCTCAAAGGGGAACCCAAAATTGTTGAGGTTGAAGAGAAAAAAGAAGAAAAACAAATCAATACATCGCATTCATCAAGCTCGTCTTCGTCTTCGTCTTCGTCTTCGTCTTCTACTCCAACTTATTCTCTTGAGAAATTTAAATCTCTCGTCCAACGACTTAACAAGAAAGGAGTATTGCAGGACTCCCTTGGCACATACTGCGGGTGTAGTGTGGGTCCCATTCGTAAACTATTAGGTAAAGTAACAGGCCTCGTTCAGTCTCCAGAGACTCTATGGAATAAGTTAATGGGGAATATCGACTCTCTGTGTGCTTCATATAAAATTAAGAGGAAAGACGTGCTTTTTTAAAGGTCCTCTAACAATGGCTTCATTGGGGTAGCTAGAGTGGGAGCTTTTCTTATCATTATTTGTTGTTTTATTCTTTTGAATTTTCATGTCTTTTTTTTCTTTATCTTTAGGGGGATTCAAGAGCGATTTATTTGAGGGGGTATTAGGGAAGATATTTGAAGAAGACCCCTTTTCCCCATCTTTGTTTATCTTTTTTAATAGGGTTGAAGGAATTTTATCCCCCCATGATGGAGTGCCGCTAGAAAATACAATGCCTGGAAAAGGAGCCTTATCCTTATCCTGAAGTTTGCTGGAATCAGTATGTAAGTCTCCCCCACAAAATTCGTAAAAGAAAGGCTGGGACGAATCAGGTTTGTCATTTTTTAGAGGTTCTAGATGCACATCAATAGCATCATCGGGAAAAAAGAGCTGTCCGTGAGGGATATGTTTTTTTGGAGCATTGTTCTTACCTATGCTGGTGTGACGATGTTGGCCTTCCTCCGTTAAATCGTGAGCTTGCTCATCGAAATTAGTATTTGCGGTCACAATGGTTGTGAGGCGAAATTTTTCAGGTCTTTGTTTCTTTCTTTCTTTATCATATCCACGGGTCTTAAATTGAATATTTCCCTTTAATTTATTGAGTTTGGACGTGAGTAAATTAAGAAAACCACCTTCCTCATAGCTATTTTGGCCACTAATTAAGGATGGTGCACAATATTGACAGACAGAATTTGTCGAATAAAGCATTAAGAGCGCCGTGTAAACTTTATATGTTCCCTCAGTTTTAAACTTTTCAGCTATTTGCTGTTGCAATGATTTGATGATTGAATCAATGATCTTTTCATCTCTGAGCATCTCTAGCAGCACTCTTTCACTGTGAACAAGAGATTCCTCTTTCTGCCCATTACAAACTTTGGTAAAGGCATTTTCGGCGTCTGATTTAGAAACTCCCAATGCCATCTCACCCTTAACGTAATCTTTTTTAGCCTGGGCAAAGTAGTATTCATCTGTACCTTTCTTACCTGTAAATACCCCGTCATTTTTGTTACGCGTCAAAAGCCTCTTTGAGGAATCTAAATCCAAGTCAACATAGATAAATTCTCTTGTATGAGATCCACCTTTTTTGTGAGGGCGATTCGTCACAAGAAAGTAAAATCTGGGAACGAGAATATTCTTGCTCTGCTTCTTATTAACCGTTGGCCTATAGGTCTCAATTGACTTTCCTACCTTCTTTAAGTGAGTAAGAACGGGTTCCAAATTCAATCGAGCAATTTTTTCTTTCTTTTTAGCGCCATAAATAATATGAGAAGTATTAGGGTGCGGGTATACTTTTTTGTAAGTTTTCTGGGCTCTTTCCAAAGAAGCTTCCACCTGTTTACTCAAATACTTTTGTGCGTTAAACTTTTTAAAAAAAGAAAGGGTGCTTTCTAATGGGGAGGTAGCTAGCTTTTTTGAGCCATTTTTATGAGACGCAAAGATTTTTCGGTAAGCACTATAAGTAGACCAAGCAATTAACGCAGCGCGCCAATTTCTTTTTTTTACAGATTCCTCATATTTTTCTTTAAGCTGACTTAAAGGCTCAGAAAAGTCATCAGGGTTGTAAAGGAAGCGGTTTTTTAGGGATTTTAGAATGTGGTCTCTTACATCTTTTGCTATCTCTCCCTTTGCAAAGTCTTCCAAGGTTTTAAGATAAGTATTTGGGATGTAATCTTTATCTGTAACGTCAAATGTTTCCCAATTAAAATCGAACCACAATCCACCAAAAAAAGTCTCCAAAAGGTTTTTTTTAACTCCTATTTTGTCTTTAAATTTTTCAATAAAATCCATAGATACTTCAAAATCTCCTTCTAAAATTTGATTAACAAGCCAACTATAGTCTCCACCTTCAACATGTTCTTGCAAGAAAGTCTGGATGTTATTTGAGGATATATTTTCTTTTGTGAAATCCTTTAAAGAATCCAAAGAAATATGCAACATTTCTTTAAGAGTCTCTAATTGCCATTTTTCAAATTTATCCTCTTCATCTTCACTTTCCTCTTTTTCATTGTTCCCTTCGGAGTCTGAGGCATTATTATTCCCGTCATACTCGTTCTCTTCATCCCAATGATTTGAAGAAGAGTCTGAATCAGAGTCTGAGTCTGAATTAGAGTCTGAATTAGAGTCTGAATCTGAATTCTCATCTCTTTCTCCATCATAGCCTTTCTGGTAAAGCTTTCCATATGGATCTTCCTCATCATCATCTTCAGAGCTATAGGGTGAAGATATATCACCTTCATCTTCATAGCTCTCTTGAAATTTCTCCCAGGTTAATACATCTTCAAGCATCCAGCGGTAAGTAATATCTTTTAATTCATCTAAAAGGTTCTCGTAATCACTTTTAAAATAACTTTTGTTCCTCTTGATAGTATTTGTTATTTTTCCCACAATTATGTGAAGTTCTTTATGAGAGAGCTCCTCAAATTTTTTGACTAATTCTGTATAATGCTTATCGTTTTGCCACTGGAAAGACATTTTCTCAGGTTTTTCAGTAGGACTCTCATCTTCTGCTTTATCTATCTGGTTACTTGAAGATACGTGTTGGGGAATTTCAAATTCTTCCTGAGGGGAAGAGGTTAAAAGTGAGGGTAAAGGAGACTCCGACGAAGAGCTAGAAGGAGAGGTTTGGAAAGAATTGCCATCCTCCATCTTTTTCTTCTTTTTTGGAGGCTTTTTAGTGGCTTCCTTACTATTTTTTTTACTTAAGGACGTAGAAAGAGGCGTTGGGGAGGGTTTAGAGGCTTCAGAGCGTTTCCTTTTTTTTCCAGAAATTTTCTTCGGCTTTTTATCTGAAGTGGTGGCGTTGTTTGGGTTTGGTTTTTCTGGTTTTGAAGTTAAAGAAGTCTGCTTCTTAATAATTTGTTTATTTGGTTTCTCAGAATCGTTTTTCCCCATTGCAAAAGCAGGCCCCCAAGGAAGAAGGCAAAAAATGAGAAGGGCTGCAATCATTTTTTTGCTTAGCTGACAAACTATCATAAAATTTCCCTCAAAAAAGGACTAAAAAGTAAGCTTATATCTATTTATGATATATAGGCAAGTCTCCAGCATATTACTTCCTAAGCAACATTACGGCGATTGAATACAAAATACCCGCTTAAAGAAAGCTGTTGCTGATTTTGCAGGAGATTGCTCAGGGAAAATAGCTTTCCCCAAGGGTCGGCAGCATTATGTCGCACAACAAATCCTATTGAAAACTCTTTTGCAACGGTGAGGCATCGAACCAAACGTTCTAAGGGATGCTTAGCTAGAGAGACAGCCTTTGTCATGGTTTTCAAGCTTATAAAAATGCTGAGAAAACGTGGCGCCGTCTGGATAGTAAAAACCAGTCGCCAATGATCATTTAAGGTGTCAAATTTTCTGATGGTTGGGAAGTCATCTCTCATGATGAGTTAGCTGCATGATGGACAACCATCACCAACTTTCCGATTTAACTCATTGTGAAAGCCCCTACCCTTCAAGCTTGTGAAGACCTCAGGACTCATAGGATATATTTTGAATATCCACCTTTTCTGTTGAGAGGATGTCTTTCAATTTTTCAAGGTTCGTATATCCCTCCCATTCTTGCCGGAGAGCATTCCACTTTAAGCCAAGCTCTTTTAGTTTGTGTCTTGTATCCTCATGGGGTTTCTCACAGAACTTAACGATGACAGGGGACTGTTTTTTCTTTTCCTTTGCGAACGCCCCTCCCCCCTTGTGAGACCATAGGTCTATTTGGCTTGGATCATTTTCTTTTTCTTTTGCGGAGAGAAGAATGCCTAGAAGTGTGTTGGTGCTCCAGGTGTCTATGTTCGCTTTAGAGATAAGTCCACCTAACTCAACAAGCTTTCTGGTTCTGTCTTTTCTCTCTTGAACAGTCAGGGCGGCCTTTAGCTGTTTCAGCTTATTTTCCTTTTGCTCGAGTTTTTTCTTTCTTTCATGAATATTTTTTTGTCATAGGCAACGTCTAGGGAAAGTGCTGAGGTAGAAAGAATATTATACTAAAACTTGGGCATACAAGCAACGACATTTCCAAAATTGGCATTTACAGAGTTAGCATTTCCATGATAAAATCGAAAAAATAACTGTGAGGTGTTCAGGGGAAGAACGTCCGTTCTGAGCAGGACGCAATATGCGTTGCGAGCAACGCGCTTTTTTGTTATTATATTTCTGTGTTGCCAGAGCCTCTTTTCAAAAGAGTGCTGAGCAAGAGAGATTAAAAAATGAGATCTCATTTTTTCTAAAGCAATGGTTCCCTCAGGGAATGTTAAATCAAAATTTCCTTATCCAATTAAAATTCCAGGTTTTGATCTATGGCAATTCAATTTGCGCGCATCGAATATGTGTCGAGAGCAGACGGCCGAAATGCCATCGGCAAATCGAGCTATAATGGCAGGGTGAGGGAAACCCGTGAGAGGACTGGCCAAGTCTTTAACTATGCTTATAAAACAGACAATGTCTTTCATGAGATTATGGTGCCTGAAGGCGTGGATACTTCCTTTAAGACTGCCTCAGTGCTTTGGAATGCTGTTGAGAGGGCAGAAAAGAGAAAAGACAGCCAACTGCAAAAAGACTGTGTAGTAGCTCTTCCTGACGACAAAGAAATTAACCTTGAGGATAGGATAGAAATCAGCAGGCGGATTGCGAATCGGTTGTTTGTTTTCCAAGGTCTTGCTGTTCAACTGGATATCCATGCCCCCCATGGGGATGAGAAAAACTGGCACCTTCATATGCTGGCGACAACACGGGGGTTTACAGCTAATGGCAAAACCTTAAGCCCCTATAAGGCTAGAGACACAGACCCTCTCATTAGACGGGGACAAGTGATGGAAGCTGATTCTCCCGGAAAGATCAGTGCTCAAATTCAGAATGACTACTTCAAAGAGAAAGGCTTGAATCTAAGAGTGGATCCCATAGGTATCCTTCCTCAAGAGCATCTTGGTCCCGTGAGGATGAGGAATCACATGGAACCCTCTGCAAAAGAGATCTTGAGAGTGCAGGAGGCTGAGGAGAGGGGCAAGGAGTGGTATAGAGCGGGATAGATTCTTTGTTTTTTGTTACTTTTTGACCGATTTGGTCGTTTAAAGACGCAATTATCCTGTGATGAGCCTGGTACTTCGCTTGAGATTATAAGCAATAGCAAGAAGATCGAGGTGCACTTGGTTCTTGTCCCAGCCCTTGTAACGGGTTACTC
>CANGTV010000052.1 GCA_947457015.1 Alphaproteobacteria bacterium
AAATTTACAGAAATTTTTTATTAAAAAATGATGCAATTATTTATTAATAAAAAATTTATACTTTAGATAGATAATTAAGAGAGGTGCATATATTACAGAGAGTTCCGTTGTGTCAAAAGGATTTCTGTTTACAGGTGTTGTCTGTTTCATTGCTTTTATAGGCGAGATCGGGACAACCATTTATCTTCCAGAGTTCCCTGAGCTGGCGCAGATCTTTGCTGTTTCTTCAACCTTCATAAAATTTAGCGTTACCATTTACTTTATGGGAATTATAGTAGGAACGGTACTTTCTGGTCCGCTCTCTGATATTTACGGACGACAACATATTCTTAACTTCTTTCTTGCCCTTTTTATAAGTTCTAGCCTTTTATGTGCCTTTTCTTCGTCTATTTACCCATTTTTAGCAGGAAGATTCTTAGGGGGAGTTGGTGCAGCAGGCGCTCCCATCATTGCACTCTCTATTTCTGCAGAATACTTCAAAGGAGAGGCCTACAATAAAATTACCTCTCTCGTTCTTACTATTATTGCCCTCTCTCCAGGAGTTGCCCCCATTATTGGAAGCATTATTTTCAAAACCTTGGGGTGGCAGATGATTTTTTATTTTCTTGCCTTTATAGGAATTTTGGCTTTAGGACTCTCTTATTATGCAGGAATTGAACATCACATTAATCGCCGAGAACCCAAAGACACTTTGCGCGAGTATCTTTTTTTTCTCCGTCATCCCTTTTTCTCCTATTACTTGATAATGATAGGAATTTTATATGGGGCTTTTTACGCGTTTGTCGTGATAAGTCCTTATATTTTTCGTAGTCATTATGGATGGACTATTCTTGAGTTCACAAGTGTTGGTCTTTTATTAGCCATTGGAAATGGTTTAGGTCCCCTTATTGCCAAAGCCTTTCTTAAAAAGACAGGGAGTAGAACACTTATTTTCATCGGGCTTATTATTATAGCTATAGCGTTAGGGATGCTTTTTTTCGCCGACTTATTTTCAAACGGCCTGTGGGTTTTAATTTTAGCAACCTTTTTCATAATAGGCGAAAGCCTTATCTCAGCGTGTCTTACCCTTAAAGCAATAAAAACAGATCCCCGTTTTACAGGACTAGCATCGTCTCTCGTTCTTCTTGGAAAGATGGGAAGCGCTGGCTTAGTATTAGTTGTGGTTTTGCTTTTTCCAGAAAATATTACAACCGTAAACTATTTTATCTTACTAGCCTTGGTAATCTGTATTTTTGCATATTTAAAAATTCGAAAATCTCTTTAAATATCTTCCTCCCAAGGGAAAACAATCCACGTATCTTGGCTAACTTCCGTCATAAACGTGTCAACAAGATCTTTGCCAGAAGGCTTTGCATAAATCGCAGAAATGTGAGCATTGGGGAGAATTTCTCGAACAACTTTGGCAGTCGTCCCTGTATCAACTAAATCATCCACCACAAGCCATCCTTGCCCTCCCTCGTCTATAAGACATGGCTTAACAATGATGGGATCAATTTGTTTGTCGTCATCCCCATAACTCAGAATGCCGATCGTATCAATTTTCCGAACGCCTAGCTCTCGGGCCACAATAGCAGTTGGCACTAATCCCCCCCGCGTCACCGCAATGATCCCTTTCCATTCTCGTCCTTCATTGAGACGCCAAGCAAGAGCTTGCGCATTACGATAAAATTCTTTCCACGTTACTGGATACCGATGAGACATTCACATTGCCTTTCGTGAAGCACGATTTCGCCACTTATAAACACCATACCAAGCTCCCACGCCCACAGCAGCAAGCACTAAAATAATTTTTGGCAAGAGATGAAACTTATCCATAATAAGATCAGCAAAATAATAAGCCACAACACAGCTAGAGACAGACCAAATGAGAGCTGCGATAAAATTTAAAAGCACAAATCGTTTCACACCAACACCACTGGCCCCAATGATAACGGGACTGATGATGCGTATGCCATAGATAAAGCGGAAGCTGAGAATAAAAATATTATCATAGCGATGTAAAAGCCGAAAAGCGCGATCTGCGCGTGGTTTGAGGGAAGGGAACCTATTAATCACCGACTTCCCAAAATGGCGCCCTACAAAATAAAGAGCTTGGTCGGCAAAAAGTGTCCCCCCAAAGGAAATAAGAATGATTTTATGGAGAGAAAGATATCCTTCATGGGCAAGAAATCCCGCTATAAAAATAATAGACTCACCCTCAACGAGAGACCCTAAAAAAACAGCTATATATCCCCAATTTTCTACGAATTCTTGCAAAGAATTATACTCATATTAATTAAAACAATCAGACTATATTTAATATGGGAGGGGCAAGAAGAATTGTCAACTAGCTCACGCTTAAATAAACAAAGAACTTCTAGGAAAATTTACTTTCTGTAAAGAATTTCCTTCTAGAACATGACCATGTCATATACATAAACAGGGATTTAGAACATGCAGAAAACAAAAAATCATTTTTTATCATTTCTTTTTTTATTTATTTTTTGTTCTCATTGCGAAGAATCAATCGCCGACACTTTTTATACATCTCAGGGCACATATGCTCTTTGTACAACAGCTAAATGTTTTCCCATCCCTGGGCAAGAAGGAATGGCTTTGTGTCACTGTAAAGTAGAAAAAGGGTATTCTGCAGGCCAAGAGCCAAGCGAACCGGCAAAAACAACCTCTGAAGGGTATACGTTTATTAAATCAAGATATTATCCGATTGAAACTTATGTTAAATGCTCCAATAGTCGTCCTTGGGCATTTTGTTTGGACAGCCCTTGCCTTATAGATGAGAATGATCCCTCAAAAGCGGTTTGTACATGCTCTATTGTACAAAATCAGGGTGATTACATCATCCCCTCCGACACATGTGACCAATCTCTTTGTGAAACAGGCTTGTATTCATCAGCTTTAACAACTCAAGATGATGAAATTGAAGCTTATTTAAAAAATGCAGAGCATGCAGGCAAATTCCCTGCTGCACAAAAGAAGCTTTGTAAGTAGCTAATATAAGCCCAAAACCAAAGACCAGCACATGCATCATGCGCAAGCTGTGTATACTTAGAGTGGTGTGGCCCCATCTCTCAGTAGACCCAAGACCTATTGCGCCCTAAAAGGGTGGGGAAAGGCTATAGGATGCTATTGGGGGCAGGAACAAGGTTCTCACCAAGTGTCTTACAATACAAGCTGCTTCTGATGGCCCAAACTTATACAGTCCTAAAGAGGGAAAACCATAAGCAAACGCCACAAAAAACATATTTTTCAGGACAAAGAGTAACAGGGGAGGTCAGAAACATCAGGTGAGGAAGCTAACCTCTTAACAAGGCTATCCTTCTCACTAAAATTCGTATAAAATTTTAAGTAGTTATTTTCCAAAAAAAAATGAGGACTCTCATGGATCTCGATCCTATTCTCCTGTCCCGCATTCAGTTTGCTTTCACCATAAGCTTTCACATTATTTTTCCTGCCTTAACGATTGGTTTGTCTAGCTGGCTTGCGGTCGTGGAGGGGCTTTGGCTCATCACAGGCCATGCTGTCTATCAAGAAATCTACAAGTTATGGGTTAAGATTTTTGCTGTCACTTTTGCCATGGGAGTGGTGTCAGGTGTGGTCATGTCTTATCAGTTGGGAACCAACTGGTCAGGCTTTTCCGATAGCATCGGGAGTGTGCTGGGCCCTTTATTTGCCTTCGAAGTGCTCACTGCTTTTTTCCTCGAAGCCTCCTTTCTTGGGATTATGCTGTTTGGGTGGGATAAAGTCACCCGTGGCATGCATTTTGCGTCCACAGTGATTGTGGCCTTGGGAACCCTTACCTCAGCCTTTTGGATTTTAGCTGCCAACAGTTGGATGCACACTCCAGCAGGCTATGAAATTTCCGACACTCTCCTTTTTCAACCCACAAACTGGATGGAGATTATTTTTAATCCTTCCTTTCCCTACAGGCTTCTCCACATGGTGATCGCAGCCTATCTCACAACAGCCTTTTTCGTAGGAGGAATTGGATCTTGGTACCTTTTAAAAAAACGCCATCTTCCTCACGCTCGCATCATGGTCGGAATGGCCATGTTGATGGCTATCTTTGTAACTCCCCTTCAGGTTCTCATCGGAGACTTACATGGGGTGAATACCTTTGCTCATCAGCCCGCCAAAGTCGCTGCCATTGAAGGACTGTGGGAAACAACAAAAGGGGCACCCGCTATTCTCTTAGGATGGCCAGAGAAAGCGGAAGAAAAAACACACTCTCTTCTTGAAATCCCTCACCTCGCCAGCCTCCTTCTCACTCATGATCCTTATGGAGAAGTCAAAGGATTGAAAGAATGGCCCCCAGAAGACAGGCCTCCCGTTGCCATTGTCTTCTGGTCCTTTAGAGTGATGGTTGGAATTGGCCTCCTCATGCTTACAACTGGTTTTATTGCGATTTATCTTTATTTTCGACACCAATTATTTGACAAAAAATGGTTTCAACGCCTGTGCCTTGTCATGACACCGTCAGGCTTTATTGCGGTCTTAGCGGGCTGGTTTGTCACAGAAGTCGGGCGCCAGCCTTATATTGTTTATGGGTTGATGCGCACAACGCAAGCCGTGTCGCCTGTTATGGGGCAGCATGTCCTTTTGTCTCTTCTCGCTTTTGTCGCTGTGTATACGTTTATTTTTGGAGCAGGGATTTATTACATTTTGACATTGATTAAGAAAGGTCCTCAACCCTTCCTCAAACAAGACGAAATTTATGGATCCCATGGTCTTAACCCTCCCACTCTGGGATATAGCAATGCTTGATTTTTCTCCCCTCCTTAATTTACCCTTGATTGCTGGAGGCGTCATTGCAGCAGCCATTTTCCTTTACGTTCTCTTGGATGGATTTGACTTAGGGGTTGGACTTCTTTTTCCTTTTGCGCCCAGTGAGGAGTGCCGCAATAAAATGATGAACTCCATCGCACCTTTCTGGGATGGCAATGAAACATGGCTTGTTTTAGGCGGTGGTGGTCTTTTTGCAACTTTCCCTTTGGCCTATGCCATCCTTCTGCCCGCCTTTTACATCCCTATCATCCTCATGCTGTTAGGCCTTATTTTCCGAGGGGTTGCCTTTGAGTTCCGGTTTAAATCAAAAGGGAAAATGCACACTCTCTGGGATTATTCTTTTCATTTTGGCTCTTTGACAGCCACCTTCTTCCAAGGCGTCCTTTTGGGGGCTTTTGTTGTGGGAGTCTCTGTAAAAGGCCGCACGTTTGGAGGAGGCCCCTTTGATTGGCTGACTGCTTTTTCTCTTATGACAGGCGCTGCCCTTACCTTCGGCTATGCTCTTCTGGGAGCAACGTGGACGATTTTAAAAACGAACGGGAAAACTCAAGAATGGGCACGAAAGGCAGCTTTATACTCTCTTCTTTATGTGGCCTTGTTCATGGGTCTTGTGAGCCTATGGGTCCCTTTTTTAAACGATAGAATTTTTATAAGGTGGTTCACCTTTCCAAACTTAGCTTATCTTTCTCCCATTCCTTTGCTAACGGCTATCACTTTTATCAGCCTTTATCATAGCCTTTTAAAGAAACAAGAGCTCAAGCCCTTTATTCTCGCCATCCTTCTTTTTACACTTGGCTATCTCGGCCTTATGGTAAGCTTGTGGCCCTGGATCGTCCCCTATGAAATTTCTTTATGGCAAGCTGCTGCAAACCCAAAATCTCTATCCCTTATCCTGCTTGGGGTTTTCTTTTTACTCCCCGTTACCTTAGGATACACTGTCTACTCCTATTATGTTTTTCGTGGAAAATCGAGTCATCACTATGAATAAAAGTCAACGATGGAAGCCTTGGCTATGGTTTATGTTTTTATGGATAAGCAGCTTATGTTGTACAGCTCTTTTTGCATATGGCATTAAGCTCTTCTTAAAGCTTTTTCGTTAAAATCTGGAACAAAACATTTAAGAACAAACATGAAACAAGAAATAAGCCACCCCACAAACAATCGCAGACGTTTCATCCTTATGGGCATGATTTTCCTTGCTTTTATTGGAATTATCGTTCTTACCATCACCCTTTGGAAACGCAATCATAGGCAGGATCACTTAGTCCTTTATGGCAATGTTGACATTCGACAAGTTGACCTTGGATTTCGTGTAAGTGGGCGCATTAAGGAGGTATTCTTTGAAGAAGGAGATAGCGTAAAATCAGGGGACTTGGTTGCTGTTCTTGATAAGGCTTCTTATGAAGCCGATCTTGCCGCAGTAACGGCAGACCTTGCTCAAGCAGAAGCTAATCTTGCCAAACTCCACCATGGAAATCGACCCCAAGAGATTGAGGAAGCGCGCGCCACTGTGCACGAACGCCAAGCCACTTTTGACAATGCGAAAACAACTCTTCTCCGCCGAGAAAAAGAACTAAAAGTCAGTAGCACGTCTCAAGAGAGTTATGACACTGCTCTTTCAGAAAAACTTCAAAGCGAAGCTCTTCTCAAAAACGCTCAAGAAGCTCTTAGCCTGACAGAAGAAGGGTTTCGACAAGAAGACATTACTGCTGCTCAAGCAGCTGTGGATGCGGCAAAAGCTCGTCTCCAAAGTGCAGAGATTAACCTAAAGGATACAGAAGTCCTTTCCCCTGACGAAGGAATTATGCTCACCCGCGTCAGCGAGCCTGGTGAAATTGTAACGCCTGAATCTGTGGTGTACACACTTTCTTTGAATAAACCCGTATGGATAAGGGCTTATGTAGCAGAACCTCATCTTGGAAACCTCAAACCCGGCATGGAGGCTTTTGTTACCACAGACTCACACCCTGACACCCCCTTTAAAGGGCAGATTGGTTTCATCTCTCCCCAAGCAGAATTTACTCCTAAAACTGTTGAAACGCCAGAGCTCCGCACAGATCTTGTGTATAGGCTCCGTGTCCTTGTGGATGATCCTAAAGGTCAACTGCGGCAAGGAATGCCTGCAACCGTCCACATCACGTTACCTCAATAGGGGGATACGATCGAAAACGCTATCCGCCTTGCCAATATCAGTAAAACATTCAAAGGCATGGAAAGGCCTGCCCTTGATAAGATCAACGCCAGCATTCGAAAGGGCCTCATCACAGGGCTTGTAGGACCTGATGGTGCAGGAAAAACGACATTAATTCGACTCATGACAGGCTTGCTCCTCCCCACAACAGGGCAGATTACGGTTATGGGTCTTTCAACACACTCTTCGCGTATTCACGATATTACAGGCTATATGCCTCAAAAATTCGGACTCTATGAAGACCTATCCGTTATAGAAAACCTTGATCTTTACGCTAACTTAAATGGGCTTTCTGATGCAGAAAGAAAAGAGGCTTTTGAAAGTATGCTCGCGTTCACCTCTTTAAAACCCTTTGTTGACCGTTTGGCAGGAAAGCTTTCCGGGGGCATGAAACAAAAATTAGGTCTCGCCTGTGCCCTTTTAAGTCGTCCTCAAGTCCTTCTTCTTGATGAGCCCAGCGTGGGTGTGGATCCTCTTTCGCGCCGAGAATTATGGAAAATGGTGCAAGCGCTCGCCCACGACGGCATGACCATCATCTGGTCGACCTCTTACCTTGATGAAGCCGATAAATGCCAAGACGTCCTCCTCCTCAACGAAGGGAAACTTCTTTTTAATGGGCCACCGAGCACTCTTACAAAAAGAATGAAAAACCGTGTTTTTCAAATTGAGGTTCCTCTTCAAGATCGCCGAAAAGTCCTCACAAAACTCCTTGCCCTTCCCTATGTCATCGATGGGGTCATTCAAGGAAATAAGTTGCGTGTGGTCACGTCCTCTCCCTTAAAAAATTCTTCTAAACAAAAAGTTCCTCCACGCTTTGAAGATGCCTTTATGGATATTTTGGGAGGTATCCCTAAAGGTGAGTCTATTTTAGCTGCAAATTTTCCCGTCAAAAAGTTAAGCTCAACCCCTCTTATTCAGGCTGAAAACATTACAAAACGCTTTGGAAACTTTACAGCTGCTCAGGATATTTCCTTCTCCATAAAGCGTGGTGAAATTTTTGGTCTTCTTGGGCCCAATGGAGCAGGAAAATCAACGATTTTTAAAATGCTATGCGGTCTTTTACAACCCACCGTTGGAAAAGCCCTTGTTTCTGGGGTCAACCTTAAGACAGCCCCCTCTAAAGCTC
>CANGTV010000053.1 GCA_947457015.1 Alphaproteobacteria bacterium
CTTCTTTAAAAAAAATTAAAATAATTTTAAGACTTTCTCCCTATACTGCTTCATACGCTTCATCTAGAACAATGGAACAAATATGGGGCTTTTCGGCCAACGTCCAGGCGATTCTGACGCCACAAAAACAACACCGCCACAAGATGTTCAGAAAAAAGAGCAAGCTTCTCCCTTTGCCGACAGACCTCAAGACGATACCTTAAAAGCTTTTAAAATTATGGCTTATGAAACGCTCATGGAAAGGATGGACCTTGTAGCGGCTAATCAAATGACCCCCGATCAACTGCGTCATGAGGTAGAGCGATTCATTGCTGATTTATCTGCTGAAAAGAAGCTTCAGATAAATGCACGAGAACAACGGAGTCTTGCCGATTCTCTTGTGGATGACATGATCGGCCTTGGGCCTATCGAAGAAGTCATTCATGATGATTCTATAACGGATATCTTAATTAATGGGCCCTATGATGTATATGTAGAGCGCAAAGGAAAGCTTGCACGAACTCCTGTTCGTTTTCACGACGAATCCCATCTCCAACAAATCGCAAGGCGTATTGCGGGACGTGTTGGACGACGCGTAGATGAGTCAAGTCCTATGGTAGATGCTCGTTTAGCAGACGGCAGCCGTGTAAACATTATTATGCCCCCTCTTGCCTTAGACGGAACATCTATCTCAATTCGAAAGTTTTCTCGAACCGATATAACGCTTGATAAGATGGTCACAAATGGAACCCTTTCTCAACCTATGGCAAAACTCCTGAAAATCATTGCTGCAAGCCGTCTTAATGTGCTGATTTCAGGAGGGACAGGTTCTGGGAAAACCACTCTTTTAAATGCGTTGTCTCAACTTATTAATCCTGCTGAACGTATTATTACCATTGAAGACTCTGCTGAACTCCGCCTTCAACAACCACATGTTGTTCGTCTTGAAAGCCGCCCTCCCAACATTGAAGGAGAAGGAGAAATTACAATCCGAGAGTTAGTTCGCAATGCCTTACGTATGCGCCCTGATCGCATTATTGTTGGAGAAGTACGTGGTGAAGAAACTATTGATATGCTTCAAGCCATGAACACAGGTCACGATGGAAGTATGTCCACCATCCATGCTAACCGAGCCAGAGAAGTCTTAACGCGCCTTGAAAATATGATGATGATGTCTGGCTTTGAAATGCCTCCTCGCGTTGTTCGTGCTCAAATTGTGGGGGCTATTAACTTGATTGTCCATACAGAACGTATGAGAGATGGCGTGCGTCGCGTCACAGAAATCACAGAAATAACGGGAATGGAGGAAGATATGATTAAGCTTCATACTCTCTTCAAATTTGAGTTTCAAGAAGAAGTCGGAAGTGAAGAGACGTCAGAAATTCATGGTGTCTTTAAATATTCGGGCCTTAGGCCTGACTTTTCTTCTCGGGCAATGTCTTATGGATTTGAAAAAGAGCTCAAGGAAATTCTTAAGGAAGGAAAATGAACATTTCTTTTGTTGACCTTCTCAGTGTGATTGTAGCCATCACTTTCATGGCGGGCTATGGGCTTTTTATGTTCTTTTTATCCTCTCATAAAAAGAGAAAAGAAGACCTCAATCTCA
Organism: Alphaproteobacteria bacterium; assembly: GCA_947457015.1. Lineage (GTDB taxonomy): Bacteria > Pseudomonadota > Alphaproteobacteria > UBA9655 > UBA9655 > UBA9655. The sequence goes on from CANGTV010000053.1 coordinate 1,586, forward strand.
AACGAAGGTTGGGAGAACTTTTCAAGGCAAGTTCTCAAAAAGAAGCCGTCACAAGCTCTTTAATAAAAGAATCTTTCTCTGAAACAGACAACTATTTTAAAAGCCGACTCCCTAAAATAGAGGGGTTTACAGAATGGATTCAACATACGGGGCTTGATATTGATCCCATTTTCTTTGGGATAGGGAGTGTTCTTTTAGGCGTTGTCATTTTTCTTATTACTTTTTTTATCGTGCAAGCAAATCCCATATTTGCCTTATTATTTGGAATAGCAAGTGCTTTTGTTCTTCCTTGGCTTCTTGTTTCCTATCTCACAAACGTCCAGAAGACTAAATTTTTAGAAGACTTCCCTACGGCTCTTGACATGATTCAGCGTGCTCTACGTGCAGGGCACTCATCGGAGCGCGCTATCGAAATGGTCGCCACACGAGTTACAGGACCTACGGGGGCTGCTTTCCAACAAATTGCAGAGAAAATGAGCCTGGGGGAGCCACCTGAAGTTGTTCTTGCAGATGTATCTAACAAAGTTGGAATTGATGAATTTAGAATGCTTGCTATTGTCTTGATTTTACAGAGAGAAACAGGGGGAAGTCTCGCAGAATCGGTTGAGAATTTTTCAAAAATTATTCGTGCGCGTCAAAATTTAAAGAAAAAGGTTAAGGCTCTAACAGGAGAAGTGAGAGCAACAGCCATACTTTTGACATCTATTCCTTTCATTATAACTGGAATTGTGTATCTTACAAGCCCCCGTTATTTAGATTCTTTGTTTTATACTTCAACAGGTCATACTCTTCTTCTTATTGCAGGGGGAATGCTTTCTACAGGGATTACCATCATCTTTCGCATGGCTTACAAAGACATTTATTAAAAGGAGAAAAAAATGACAGATATTGATTTTCTTTCTTTTATATTGTCCTTTGTTATATTGTATTTTTCAATGAAATTTTTATCAAAGATTCGCCAACAAGATATTTTTAAAGATCGTCTTCAAGAACTTGGGCGATATAAAGAACAACTCAGCCAAGAGATCATCGTCACAAAAAAAATTTATAGAACGCCTAAGGAGGAAAAACTTTCCTTCTTAGAAAAAATTATTGTTGCAATTCAGAAAAGAAGCGCCAAAGAACAAGAAAATTTACATTTGCTTTTCGAAAAAGCTGGAGTCAGGTCAAATCATGCGTATGTTTTTTATGAAACAGCTAAAGTTCTGATGCTTGTGATTCCTGCAGCCATTGCCGGGGTTATTGTTTTTTATTTTTCTCACCTAGATCTTATTTATAAGATATTAATCGTTTTATTCACTGCTTTTTTAGGATCCTATTCCGTAGACTTTGTTTTGAATTCTCTTGTGAAGAGACGCCAAGAGCGCATTCGTAAAACTTTCCCTATCGCTATTGACCTGCTGGTTATTTGCACGGAAGCAGGATTAAGTCTTGTTGCCTCCGTTCAAAGGGTTGCCCGTGAAATTTCACAGCTTTCCCCCGACCTAGGATATGAACTCGCTCTCCTCTCCATTGAATTGAGTATGTTATCTGATCGAACGAAAGCCTTTCAACACTTTAGTGATCGCTTAGACGCTCCTTATTTCAAATCAGTTGTTGCAAACATTCTCCAAGCAGAGGAATACGGAACCCCCATCGCGCAAACGATGCGTGTTTTGGCGGAGCAGTTTCGTCAAGACCGTTTGGTAGAGGCAGAGGAAAGAGCCGCTAGGCTTCCAACGCTTCTCTCACTTCCCATGATGCTTTTTATTTTCCCGTGTATTTATATCGTTATTATGGGACCTGCGATTATAACTATTTTAAAATTTTTTAAGTGATCATGGGTCATAAGTTGCCTCGCCTTATATGACACTTTACCGTCGCTTTCCGTTTTCTAAAATCGCTTGGCGCGCGAGCTCATCGGCCCGTTCATTTTCAGGATGGCCAGAATGCCCTCGCACCCAATGCCAACCCATGGTATGTTTTTGTGACAAAAGATCGAGCTCTTCCCAAAGATCTTGGTTTTTGACAGGTTTTTTGTTGGAAAGCCGCCACCCCTTTGCTTTCCATTGGGGTAGCCATTTTGTAATGCCATCACGCACATATTGACTGTCCGTATAAAGATCAATAGTCATGTGTCTTTTTAAGGCTTTAAGCCCTTCAATAGCCGCCTGAAGTTCCATGCGATTGTTGGTGGTAGCATGATCATACCCGGAAAGCTCTTTCTCCACCCCTTTATAGCGCAAGATGACTCCCCACCCTCCAGGTCCAGGGTTTCCTTGACAGGCTCCATCCGTATAGATTTCAACTTTGTGTAGCATACCCAGGAAAGTGCCACAGATGAATCAATCTTGTCGAGGGCTTCATCTTTAAGTAGGGTGGGGGAAACAACAGGAGACCCCCATGTCAGTTCCCCATTGCCCTCAAGCAGCCCCTTATGAAGTTACTCTTGAAGAAGGAAAACCCTACTTTTGGTGCACCTGCGGGTTGAGCCAAAACCAACCTTTTTGTGATGGCGCTCACAAGGGATCTGGTATGAAATCCCATTGCTTTACGGCTGAAGCGTCAGGACAAGCTTGGCTTTGTGGATGCAAGAAAACAAAAAACCCTCCCTTTTGTGATGGGAGTCACAAGCCAGAATGTTCTTAAGACAAGTCCTCTTTTTGTGGGTGGGTCTTTGTCTTGGAGGGTGCGGCTCTATGGGAGGAGACAGAATTCAATGCCCGAAAACAAGGGTTGTTGCGGAGCTTTCAAAAGCCATTGAATTCCAAGAAAAAATACCCATCCGCATGGATATAGATAGTGTGGCGCCTTCTTGTACAGAAGGGGACAATCAAATTCTGATGGAGTTACGGGTTCGTTTTACAGGGCTAAGGCCCCTTACGCTCGCGCGGGGCCCTGTTACAATCTCCCCCTCTTATTTTGTGGCCGTTGTTGATGCGCTGGGAAATCTTCTCTCTCGGACCGATCATGAAGTCGAGCTTGCCTTTGAAGACAAAAAACAAATGGCTGTTAGTTTTCAACGTCTTCTTGAGACCATTCCCTCTCCGGATGCGACTGTGTATATAGGCTTTAATCTTAACGAGGAACAACATCGCTTTTTGCAAAAAGAGCGCCACAAAAAAGTCAATGATTCAAGGGCTCAACCACATTAATTTAGCCGTTCGCGACTTAAATCACTCCTTTGATTTTTATAAGGATGTTTTAGGATTTAAACCCTTTTGCCGGTGGCTGGAGGGGGTTTACCCCTTGTAGGGGACCTTTGGTTTTGTCTTTTTCAAGATCCGACGGCGTCTCCTGGAACAGGATATACGCATTTTGCTTTTTCTGTGACGACTGAAGATTTTCCTTCCATGGTAACCCGCTTGAAAGAAGCTGGTGCCCGTCTGTGGAAAGAGAATAGCTCAGAAGGGGAGTCCCTGTATTTTCTTGATCCAGATGGATACCAACTGGAACTTCGTGTGGGGGATTGGCGGACGCGCCTTGCTTTTAAAAAACAACATCCTTGGGAAGGGGCGGAATTTTTTGAAAGGTGAGGATTCTATTTTTGTGCTCCTTTACTTAAATGTTAGGTATGTGATATGATTAATAAAGAGGAGAAAAGCCATGACTACACTTATAATTCCGGATGATATTGGAAAACGTCTCGTAGAGTTTGCTGAAAAAGCCCACCTCTCAAAGGACGAATATGCTGCTCAGGTTTTGGAAGAATTCTTAGAAGATCAAGAAGATTACTTAATCGCATTAGCTCAATCAGAGCGTATTGAAAAAGGTCTTGAAAAAACTCTTTCTTATGAAGAAGTTTTAAAGGAATTAGGTCTTGATAAAGACACCTCCCATTAAATGGGAACTCAAGTTTTCTCTTTTGGCTCTCAAAAACTTGAAAGCCCTCGATAAGAAAACGAGCAAAATCATTCTTGATTATCTCTATCAAAAACTGGAAACAGAAGAAAACCCTAGACGTTTTGGAAAACCCCTTTCGGGCAACCTTAAAAACTTTTGGCGATACCGAATAACTGATTATAGGTTCATTTGTGAAATAAAAGACCATGAATTTCAAATTATAGCCGTTCGTGTTGCCCATCGACGAGATGCCTACAAAAACATTCATTTCTTAAAGTCCTCCAGCACATGAAGTTTGTCCTGGTTCTTGACACGAATCGAGACCCCATTGACAGAAGAGGCAACAAAAGGCATGGTTTCCTGGACATTACTGGTACGTTATAAGACATGACTTTAAAATCGACTCTCTATAAAATTTCTCTCCTCGCCGCTGTGGGCTTAAGTGGCTGCGAAGTTATTGATGTTCGGGGGCATGAAATTGACTTTGGACAATTAAAAAAAGTTCAAGTCGGCACAACAACAAAAGAACAAGTGGCAGACCTTTTTGGAACGCCCTCTGCCGTAGCAACTTTTAATAATAAGACGTGGTTTTACATGTCTGAAAAGACATCTACCCGAGCTTTCTTCTCACCCGTTGTTTTAGCAAGCAACACCACACGCATCGAATTTGATGATAAGGGGCGTGTAAAAGTTGTCGATTCTCTCACAGAAGCTAACAAGATTGTCATTGCCCATGTCCACCGTTCAACACCTACAGCTGGGTATGAATTTGGTGTTCTTGAGCAAATCTTTGGCAACGTTGGACGCTTTAACGGTAAAGACCCAGATATGGGCCGCAGGGGCGGTCCTTAAGTTTTAGCTCACGTACACATTTTCTTAATCTAATCATTTTATAGTAAGAGCACCATAAAGACGTCTCTCAAGTCCTGAGACACAAAAGGTGTGTGCATGAGCTTAAACTTACATAAACTATTAGAAAGACAATTCAAGAGCTTAGGCTTGTCTCACGCCTTGCCGCCTTCCGATCCTCAAAAATGGACCGAGTTTGTGGAGTTTATCAATCAAACCTATGAAAAAGCAGACCAAGAGAGGCAACTCCTTGAAACAAGAGCTACACATGATCCCTTAACGGGGTTACCAAATCGCACTCTGTTGCTGGATCGCATTCAACAAGCCATCTCCGTTGAAGGGCGTCATGAGAGATCTTTTGGCGTTTTGTTTTTTGACTTAGATCGATTTAAATTAATCAATGACAGTTTAAGTCATCACATAGGGGATGAGCTTCTGCAAGCGGTTGCAAATCGGGTGCGTTCAGCCTTTCGATTGGAAGATACAGTTGCACGCTTGGGGGGAGACGAGTTTGTGATGGTAGCCTTAGAGCTTAAAGAAGAAAGATCCATCACAAGTATTGCCGCTAAGTTAATTGAGCTTTTTAAAAAACCCTTCACGCTTTTAAGCCGAGATATCTTTATCACAGCAAGTGTTGGGATTAGTCTTTATCCTCAAGATGGAAAAACGGCCGCTGATCTTCTGAGTAAGGCTGACATTGCGATGTACCATGCCAAAGAATTAGAGAGCACCCATTTTCAATTTTATACGCCCAAGCTCAATGAGCTCGCACGCACTCGCTTCAAAAAAGAAGAGGATTTACGTCGTGCTATTGAGAACAAAGAATTTTTCTTGGTTTATCAGCCTCAATTTGACATGATAACTCAAAAAATTACGTCTGTTGAAGCCCTTTTGAGATGGCGACATCCTCAAGAAGGGATCCTCCTTCCCTCTGAGTTTCTTTCTGTAGCAGAAGACACTGGGCTTATCATTCCCATTGGAAATTGGGTGATGGAAGAAGCCTGCATACAAAACAAAAGATGGCAAAACCTTGGATTTCCCCCCCTTCGCATCGCTATCAATGTGTCAAGTGCTGAGCTTAAACATACTGATTTTATTGCCACAATAAAAAAGACCTTAGAGCAAACAGGAATTAGTGCCGAATTTCTTGAAATAGAACTTTCTGAAAATGTTATCCTGTCGAGTCCTGAAATTCTCGAGATTACGGCAGAGATGAGAAAAATTGGGGTACACCTGGCTCTTGATGATTTTGGAACAGGCAACTCAAGTTTAAATTATCTTAAAAAGATTCGTTTAAATTATTTAAAAATAGATCAATACTTCGTTAAAAATATTGGATTAGATAAAAATGACGAGGTCATGATTCGTGCTATTATAGATATGGCCCATGGGTTGAACTATAAGGTTCTTGCTGAAGGTGTTGAAACGCAAGACCAGTTGAACTTC
>CANGTV010000054.1 GCA_947457015.1 Alphaproteobacteria bacterium
CAATAGATTGATTCGTGAGAAGCTGCCAAAGCGCGCAAACATTGATCAAATCTCCCAAGATAAGATTGAAGAAATAATGGATAAATTAAACAGTAGGCCTATGAAAGTCCTTGGATTTTTGACACCAAAGCAAGCTCTCTTGCAAGAGAGTGTTTTAAGGAGTAATTTTTAATATGAATTCGCACTTCACCCTTGAAATTGCTCTTTACGGAGTTGCACTTCAGGCTTGAATGCGGCCAGGTGTATTATATACTTGCCATAATGAAAGCCATTGTCGTTCAATTTTTGCTCTTATTCGGCTCTGGGTAGATAAAGGCCGCAGAGGTGTTTCTTCATCGACCCACTGACCACTATAATCTCTATATATCCCCGTTGAGGCTAAATAACCAAGCCATTTTAAAGACTTTAGATTGTTAATATCCTCAGTATGATATTTGAAAACGATATCCTCTCCTTCAATGGGTGGAATGGTGATAAGGAGGTGCGTCACTTCTTTAAGCTCATCTTTGTTCAGAGAAGTTTTTTCATTAAATTTTACGAAGGTGTTATCTGAAGGATATTGTTTTGTTGCAGAAGAAGTGGAGAAGAGACACGTCGTATTATCATAAAACAGCTTTCCTACATATCCACAGCCAAAGATTAACAGATTTTTAAACATTTAATTATCAGCGTTAAATTCTCTGAAGCTCAAGAAAATAATAAAAATAGCCCCAAAATTGATTTTTCCTCCTCATTCTGAATTTTTTGTAACTAAATATAAACAAAAAAATGTTGCAGTTAGGGTAAAATGAATACCAATGAGCCACACGATATATTTTAATTCATATAATTCAATATTAAAGAAAATAGTCAAAAGATGTATTGAAGATATAATTACAATATAAATTAATATATCTATTTTTATTTTTCTTAAGCCTAATTCCTCATATTGTATCAAAAAGTCTTTCTTTTGTATGTCATCCTTTTCTAACAGAAGAGATTTATGGCCTTGTAATATAATAATAACTATAAGATTAGCTATAAGAGCCAAATCAATTAGAGAGAATATATTTAAGGTTAAGTTGATCTCTTTTCCTTGTAAAGATGAGAGTGCAAGGTGGTAAAACTTTTGGAAAAAATTGATAATAAAAAGAATGAGAGTTAGCAGAAGACCCAAATAAATTGTTAAAAGGAACCATCGGCTCGATAAAAGCAACTTGCTAATAAAAAATAATAAGTTTTTTCTGATATGATAATCCCTCACGTACAACTCCTTGTTTATCTAAACAAATAAATCTTATTTTTAAAAGGTAAAAAAATAGATAATTTTTGTAAGACCGCTGCATAAAGGAAAATAAAAGACTGGGAATGAGATATGAGAAGCTAGACGAGACATTTCTCGGCTTCATTGCACTCGCAACGCTTAAAATCATTCTTATGGCAATAACTAGCTAACAATGTCTAAACATCTAATACGGTAACATTATGGCTTTTATGGATGTACTCGCTCACGCGAGTATTTTACGCCGCAAGCGGCGGGGAATACAACCCTAAGGAGATTAAAAAACAAACCTTTGATTCTAAATATTAATATTTATTTGCAAATCGATCTAAAATCCGTAAAGATTCGTTTTCAAAGTCTCTAAATTTTTAGATGTATTTTAAGATAAATTTATACAAAATGATTTAAGGAAATCCAGAGACTCTTAGAGATAAACCACTTCATGCTTTAAGCAAGAATCAAAGAAAAAAAAAGAGAGACCTTTATATATGTCCTATTTCAAAAAAAGCATTGCTATCTTAACGATTTTATCGATTTTTTGGAATAATGTGGCCTTTTGTATGGAGGGCAATGAAGATCCTAGTGAAAGAAAAGTATCCGTACGTTTGAGTAACGTTAACGTCGAACTCACAGACGTCTCCTCCCCTGTTTCTCCAGACTCGTCGGCTTCTCTTACATCTCCTACATCTCCTGCTTCTCCATCACCTGACCTGAACGAGCCTGACCTCCGATCTCCTTCTTCCCCAGATAGCAATAGACAAGCTGTATCTTCCCTTAAGAGTTTTTCACTAACCCACCCTCACGCAGCAGAATTTTTAAGACACATGAGATGGCAACCTTCCGATTTAACAGATTCTATTGATCCTCAAATCTTAGATCAAATGGCACGAGTAGAACGTTCTACTTGCCCTCCTCGATATGAAACAAATAGAAGACTAGGCAATCTTCTTTACGGTATTGTCTTAGGTAGAAACGGAATCTCTTACACCGATGCAGAAAAGCCTGAAACAAACTGTTGTTGTTCCCCAGTAGACTGTTCTTCGCGAGTTCTTGTTCGGGGAAGATCTCTACTTCTTAAATCAACGAGCGCGCGTCAAAAAGCTATAGTAATCAACGAATTACGAGAAGGACTTATAGATGGAATAGATTTTCTTTCTAAGGCATGTTTCGGATCTGCCTACTTAGCTCAGCTCATTCTTGCACACGCCCCAAATCCATTTAATGTTATAAGTCAAAGCACAGCTACAATAGGCATTGCAAAACTATTTACTGAATACCCTGCATTGTTTGTTTTTCCTGCCTCCGTTGGGGCTGCGGTCATCGCAAAGATACTAATTAATGTATGCCGCGTCGAAGACCCAACCATGAATACTATCAACACTCATGAAGCTAGGCTTCAAACTATAAGCCAAGGCTGCTGGGAAGATTATACGCGCCAACTCTTTCCTTTTTCCACTCTTAAGCGCGCACTCGGAAACCTTAGACATCAAATTTTATGGGCTGGTGAACTCCCTATTGAGGCAAGAGAAAAAGGTTTTCATATTCTAGTGAAATTAGCCCAAAATCAGAGAGGATATAGTCAAAACTTAGCTATGAGTACATTGGCAGAAGTCGTGAGTGGTATTCATCTGGATGATTATGAGAAATTAAGAGAAGGATATAACAAAGATGTATTGATTCACATCTCATCCATAAAAACACGAGCCCTCAAAGCTCTCCAAACCCTGCGAGAAGATCTACATCAAAGGAAAGGATGTAATTTTACATTAATCAATGCGATTTATAGTGATTATCTTCTCTGGCGCCATGGATACAGTCCTTCAACCCGATCTGCCATAGGAATAAGTGTATTAGTATTAGCATTCTTAACTCACACCATCACCTCTCGGATAACACTTTTCAAAGCAATCTATGAGTACGTTCGTTGTCCTCAAAAACCGGGATTTACTTTTGCTGGTGGTTATGCTCCCTGGTCCAGTACTTTTTCAAAAAAATGTTTTGATGAGCTTGTGAAAAGATTTGGGATCTTCCCAGGACAACCCGCCCATACGCTCACGGACACTATTAGTGACTATCATTTAGGCACATCCTATGACCTAGATTTATCTAATAAAGGGTTGGATGGAAATACGGTCAACGCAATTCTCGAAGGATTCAGAGCAAATGGAATTTCCATTAGATCTCTTAATCTTGAAGGAAATTTTGTCAATAAAGCTAGAGACTTTCGCGCCTTAGCCTCTACTGCTCCCGACTTAGAGATTTTAAATTTAAGTCATAATGGCATCGAAGACTTTTACGCAGGATCCGGCCCAGATGACAGTGCAGCTCTGGGAGAAAGTCTTGGGAATTGGACCGCTCTTCAAGAGCTAGACCTATCTGACAACCCAATTGAATCGCAAGATTTTACAGGGACACGCGCTTTTGCAAATGCTCTTAGACGACTTCTAAGACTTCGTTCTTTTAAGATACCTAGGGCTAAATTGGGCTACTTGGGGTCTGAGGGGCTACAAACCTTCGCAAACGGAACTCAAGCTACTTCTCTTACTCATCTCGATGTATCCGGCAATCCCTTGGAAAATGTCGATTCTGTGGGATCTACTGACTTAATGGAGAAATTACCTCCATCGATTACTTCTTTAGATGTGTCCGACTGTAATTTAGGCGCACAAGATACTGCATCTTTCACCGCCCTAGCAAATAACTTCTGGCGACTTCCCTTTCTCGCTCGTCTTCGTATATCGGGCAACCATATCATACTCGCAGGTGATAAAGGCTTCTTATCTTTTGTTCAAAACCTACGTTTCTTAAGAAATCTTGGAGAACTTGGTGTTCATCCTCAGTTCCCCAGTTTAAACTCTACGCAAGTGGCTGACTTCAATCAAGAGCAGCGCTATACAAGAGTTCAACGTAATCTCACCACACCCTTACATACACCAGAAGATGTGGACGCTTATCTTGGTTCTCTTCCTAACACAACAACGACATTCAATCTTTCCGCTCTTATTGGAAATCAAGGAATAGTTCGACATCTTATGAATAGACTCGCAAATTTTAGAGTTGTTGTCTTGGATATGTCTAACAATTGGCTGGAATTTTTTAACGATGATGGCTCCGTTGATTTTGGAAATGGGCTTCAAAATTTCACATCCTTAACCGAGGTTCGTTTCTCAAATAATTTTATTGGAAAGTGGGGTTCTCGAGGAGAAAAAGCCATCGGGAATGGCTTAAAACCTCTCCCTTCAGTTGAAGTCGTCGACGGATCTCATAATTTAATAGGGTACACCGGCTCTGATGGCGAAGTTGCACTCGCAGAAGGTTTACAACCCTCTACCCGCAGGATTGATTTTTCTGATAATTGGCTAGGAGGAACAAGCACTCAAGGTCCAATTGCCCTCGGTCGTAGAATGGCTGCTCTTCTTAATCTTGATGATGTTAATTTATCTTATACATATTTAGCCGTTTGGGGCCCTGACGGGGTAGTGCTTATAGCAAACAACCTAAATTCTCGAGTTCTCTCTCTCAACTTAGAGAGGACTACTATTGGAAGCACAAGCACAAATGATACAGTTGCCTTGAGCAATAACCTTTCAAGATTTCGTAACATTCGTAAGGTGAAACTTGCATTTAATAATATAGGCTCAAATGGTGAACAAGGAATCTCACAACTTCTTGAAACCTTGCCTCAACTCACGAATTTTCAGGAAGGCACTTTTGCTGGTTTTCCGAATGATACCTGGACTGAAGGAGCTCAAGTTCAAGAGGCTTTATATGGCAAAGGTTTAAGACAGACATGTGAAGCAGAACTTTGTTTTGGTACCCCTCTACACTCCGAAGACACTTCCGATCAAACTCAACAACCGCAAGAAAGCTCTATGCAACTTACCTCTACATCTTCCTCAGACACCAGAGAAGCGAGCCAACAAACTCAAACAAGATCTCCGTCTCCAAAGTCAATCCTGAAAAATCCGCTTTCTCCAAAAAAGAAATCTTTCTCAAGTAAAACTGTACACTTTTCTTCAGAAACTTCTCGAAGAAGTGAGCCTTTAACTCGCAAAGCGCGTGCTCAATTATCAGAAGAGTCTGCTTCCGTTGTAGACACACCAAAACCTCTACCAGTGCAACAGTTACTCGCAGCACCGTCACCTAGCTCAGCTCTCGTTGATCCCATTCAGTCAATAACCACTTCTCCTCGTCTTGAATTCTCAGAATCAAGACCGTCTATTGAGTCGACTCAAAGCCAAGAATTTCAACCAAGCACTTCAATTTCTAGGGCAGAGACCTCAACATCTCCTCAAGCATCAAACACACTACTTCGTCTTGAACTCCCAGAATCAAGATCGTCTAGTGAGTCGACTCAAAGTCAAGAATCTCAACCAAGAATCCCAACTTCTACTGAATCTTTAACTAACACGAACCGCCAAAGCTCACGTGCATCAGCCTCCTCTTCTCAAACCGTTAGGTCCGTTCAATTACCGAGCCTTGTTCAAACATCAAGTGCATCACCCAAGGCTCAACCCATGGGAACGGGATTTTGGAAAGACTTAAAATCTTGGTTTTCCTTTGATGCGTGGGTAGACTGGGCACAACAAGCCGCCTCTAACCTTATGGTTGAAAGAGATCCAGATACTGGCCGTCTTGTTAATACCATGCCTGCAACTTTTCCGAATGCGCTCAACAAAGGCATCAATGATTGGGCTCAGCCAACAGATAGGATAGGTCATCTTTCTCTCAATGCTTCCGCCTTACAAAGTGCTCCGTCTCTTCTTTCTGGGCCTCAGATTTTAGATATTGGGAGACCCTAGAGGGAAGGGAGATGCTTTTATGCAGAAAAGCCTTTATTCCTAAAACCGCCCAAATTTAGAGAAATGTCCCTGTCACTTTATGTTGCTATTTTTTTTGCCTTCAGATTAGGGCGTGTCATCAATTGAGGTGAGAAGAATTGAGAAAGATGATAGGATATGAGAAAAACTGTAGAGGAGGTTTTTCTCGATGCGACGATATGCGTTACGTGATGATCAATGGAAGAGAATAAAGGATATATTACCCGGCCGTGAAGGAACGGCTGGAGCCACTGCGCATGATAACCGGCTCTTTGTAGAAGCTGTCTTGTATCGGTACAGAGCGGGCATAGCCTGGAGAGATCTTCCGGAACGCTTTGGAGACTTCAGAGTGATCCATACACGGCACTCTCGATGGAGTCAAAAAGGAGTATGGCAAAAAGTCTTTAAGCTATTAGCCGAAGATGCGGACAACGAATATGCCATGATTGACTCAACGATTGTAAGAGCGCACCAGCATAGTGCGGGGGCTAAAAAAAAGACTCAAACAACGACCAAGCCCTAGGCCTAAGCAAGGGAGGACTTAGTACAAAGATCCATGCCACTTGTGATGCTTTGGGCAATCCAACAGGATTTCACCTGACACCAGGACAGGCCCATGATTTAGAAGGGTCTGATGCTTTGATGGATGAAATAACAAAGGCAGATGCTGTGCTTGCGGACAAAGCTTATGATGCTGATGAACGAATGAGAGATAAATTGAAAGAGAAAGGATGTATTGCCGTGATTCCGCCGAGATCAAACCGTAATAATCCAGCTACTTATGACAAAGATATTTACAAAGATCGTCATTTAATCGAGAATTTCTTTGCCAAACTCAAGCAATATAGGGCGATTGCAACCCGTTACGATAAAACAGCTCAGAACTTTCTTGGAGCTATTTATCTAGCTGCTACACTTGTCTGGCTCATTTGATGACACGCCCTAGCTGAAGGATGATTCAAGCTGAAGGAGAGTTGTTTTATACAAAATTTAGATTAAGTGCTGACAGTTGACTTTATTTATGCTATCAACTGCTTCTAAAATAAGAATAAGCTTAGGAGGTCCGTTCAATGCTGAATTTTAAAAAATTCCTCACTTTTCTTGTAGTGATCAGCCCTTTTTGTAAAGAGGATGCCGTTGCTGAAAATAAGACTCCTCTTGAAATTCGGCAATCAACCATAGGGATGAGACAGAAGTTTTCAGCTCTTGCAGCGACAAGGAAGGGGGGGCCCATCTTTGTAAGAAACGCCTTACAGCTTCGTGCACAGCCGCAGGCAAGAAGGATCAGCCCTTTTTGTAAAGAGGATGCCGTTGCTGAAAATAAGACTCCTCTTGAAATTCGGCAATCAACCATAGGGATGAGACAGAAGTTTTCAGCTCTTGCAGCGACAAGGAAGGGGG
>CANGTV010000055.1 GCA_947457015.1 Alphaproteobacteria bacterium
CCTAAATGTGTGTCTAATAACAAAACTTCTTCTTAGCACACTCTTCTGCTGATCCTTCCTATTTAATCACTGGTGCATAGAGAAGAAGAGCTGGACCCCATAAAAAGCGGTCGCTTCAAAGGAAGCTTAGGGAGTTTTCCTTCAATTGCTTTTGCACGTGCTTTCCAATAATCCATCCTCCATAAAGCGAATTTTTCTCTGTTGATTAAAGAATTGCCTGTCCTAAAATGAAGAACATTCGAAATAATAATGTAGTTTGAGTGTTCTTCAAGACAGAGCAAGGCTTCCTCTTGTTTAAGACTTGAGGCGATGATGTCAAACTTCCCGGTTTTATTGTTTTTTATCACAACATGGCGGGTATCTTCTCCCATATGAGCATCATGAGTCATTTCGCAAATAGGGTCATCATCAAGGCCTGTGTCCTTTTGCGTCATATGTTGAAGTTCAATCCTATACTTTCTTTGAGTATGCCGAATGCTATAAATCTGTGATTTCGTTAAAGAACCAGAGGAGTTTCCCTTAGAAATTCCTCTGTGTCCCACAGGACCCAATCCTCTTTTCATTCGCTCTAGATTCGTTTCCCAGTTTTTATTTTTACTTAACACAAGAGAGTTAGAATCAAATAAATCATCCGCCTGAAAAACTGTTTTGTTATCAAATCGAATGCATGATGAAAAGAAGTCTCCTGTATCCGTCTCCCTATAAATCTGACGAACCGTTGGGGACGTAAGCCCTTCCTCCGATAAAACGCCCGACTTGATTAATCTCTCTTTAAAAGGTTTCCAGAAGCGCCGCTCTGGAGTCTCAAGGGGAAGAGAGGTGATTGAATAAGAGGATACCGTGTTTTTTTCTAGCAAAGTTTGGGAAGGCTTAAGGGGTTCCTTTTTCAAGAGGCACTGTTTTTTTGATGGAGGTAATTCATCACTTTCATACTGTTCACTCTCTTCACGCGAACGCTTACGCGTTTTTTGTTTTGACGATTGAACGAATTGAGGTTCTCTATTCTCCTTCTCTCCTTCCATAGCAAAACAACTGGTTAAAGAAAAAATACTCACACAAACAACCAAGCAAAAAACACGCCACATCACCATAACACCCTGTAAAAACAATTAAAAAATTTTAGGACTATGGCGCGATAGGAAAAAAACAAACAATAAGAATAAAAGAAAGGACGATATGATTAATTTTTGTAAATAAAGACAAAAATTTAATTAAATTTTTATCTTTTTAGACTTCTGGATATAGCTGGGATCATAAAATCTTCCCCATATCAATGTCTTGCGGATCTCCTTCATAGCCATCAGGATCGTTAAAAGGCATTTCGGTGTACCCTTGCTTTCTGTAGAACTTATAGGCATTAGGAGAAGATTGAGTCTGTAAAACCGTGTATCCTTTTCCTTTCAGCCACCTCTCGCATAACTCCAAAAAGTATCGACCTAGACCTCGATTTCTTGAACGGTCATCAATCACGATAATCCGCAGCGCTGCTCGCCCGTTAGGCCAAAGCTGAATATGGGCATACCCAACGATCTTTGTGCCTTGGTAAAAAACGAAATGAACATGATCCTTATGGTCAAAGGTCCAAGTGTAGGGGTCAGCCATGGGAATCTTATCGAAAAAATAGGTGTTCCTAAAAAGGCGTGCTGCCTCCCATTCATCATGATGGGTACAAAACCGCATGCCGTGGCTTTTAAATCCAGCGTGATCTATTGTTTTTTTAATGAAGGCATCTTTTCCTAAAGTGTATCCTTTGAAGGGGCCTTGGATTATTTCATGAGAGGCGTCTTGGGTCACCAGCTCTAATTTTAAAGCCGCGTATTCTTCTCTGGCTTTTGGATGGGCGCGAAGATAGTCACGAAATAAAAGGTTGAGCTCAACTTCAGAGTTCCCTTCCTCAAAAACATGCAAATTAATATTGGTAAGGGGCGGCCTTTTTCTAAAGCCAAGATGAAAGGGAATATTGAATTCTCCCCTGTATTCATAGTCTAGTTTTTCCAGGCCCTGTATGACCTGCGCCATTCCTTTCACAACGGCAATGATATCAATCTTAGGTTTCGCACAAAGCCCTGGCACAGCCGTGGACCCTATATGATGAACAGCACCGCAAGTGTTACCCAGAGCTTGTTTGATCTTTATTGCTTCTTCTTCAAACAAGGTGGGCCAATCAGGATTATAGGGAACGACTTCAATCATAAATCTCTCTTCATCAACGTTTTGCAAAAATTAGTCCAAGGGGTTACAAATGTTAAGGAGAAAATGCGGAAGGAAATTCTGAGCTTATGATTATTACTTTTCATCCTCTTCAAGAAGCTCATTTCCCCTTGCTATTAAAATGGCTCACGTCACCTCATGTCAAAGCGTGGTGGGACCAGGATGTCAGCTGGACAATAACGCTCATTCAAGAAAAATATGGACCTTATGTTCAGGGATACAAGTTAGAGCAAGGATCTAAAAAGCCTCTCCACGCTTACATCATCTGTGCCAACACCCATCCCTTGGGGTATATTCAATTCTATAATGCTTATGATTTTCCTCGAGAAGACAAGATTCCCCTTGAAGGTCTTCCAAAATCCCTTGCAGCCTTAGATATATTTATTGGTGAGGAGGAGTATATAGGAAAAGGATTTGGATCAGAGAGTCTGAAACAGTTTTTAAAAGAGCACATTGACCCTGCTTTTGAGGCTTGCTTTGTTGATCCTGACACAGCCAATGGCCGAGCCATACGCACCTATGAAAAGGCTGGCTTCAAAAAGATCAACACCGTAAATGAAGGAAGAATAACATGGATGGTAAGAACAAAGCCCCCTTCTCATTCACAACACTGAGTAACCCTGAATGGGACAAGAAAATTGAGGCAGGTCTTCTGAAAGAATGTGCAGCTCTGACAAGCAGTTCTGTAACGTCTAAAACTCACCATATCTATGTCAAACACGATGATACCTTTGTTGGGGGAATCAAGTTTGAACAACACGCCCATATTCTCTGGGTTGATTCAATTTGGATTGAACCACCTTTTAGAAAGCAAGGTGTTGGAAGGGCGCTTCTTCAAGAAGCCCACCTTTTTGCAATCCAAAACAAGGTTCAAGAAATGCAGCTAAATACCTATTTTCAAGAAGCTCATACTTTCTTTTTAACCTGTGGTTTTGAAGACGTTGCCGTAATCCCAAATTGGAAATGGGGTCTGACGTGTTATTTAATGCGAAAAATGCAGCTTTAAAAACTGAAAAAATGCAGCCGTTTAAATTTTACACCATACAAAACAGCCGCACTCCCAAAGCCATGAGGAGACCGCCTGTGACGCGTTCGACCCAGTGACCCACAGCATTAAATTTTTCTCGGGTGCTTTTTCCCGATAAGCAAAAGGCCACAAATCCAAACCAAAACAACGTTTCCAGAAAAATAACCGCTCCATAGATGAGCATGATGGCAAACGGCGTGTTGGGATCAATAACCACTGAAAACAAACTCACAAAAAACAGCATACATTTGGGGTTGAGGGCGTTGGTCAAAAAACCAGCACGGATGGCTGAAAGAGGAGAGATATCATGCTTATGATGAATACTCCCCATGGTTTGTGTCACTTTTTTCGCTCTCAGGCCCTTAAACCCTATATACAACAAGTAACCCGCGCCTAAACATTTGATGGAAAACAACAGCCAAGGTGTTTGGGCGATGACAAAGCCAAGCCCCAGCAAAATATAGGCAACATGCACCAGAATTCCCAAAGCAATTCCAAAGGCTGTCAGAAGGGCTGTCTTGCGAGAGTAAACCAAACTATTTTTCACAACGATTGCAAAATCTGGCCCCGGGCTGATGAGAGAGATCATCACTAGTCCTGCCATGCTTAAGAGGGAGGGAAGGTAGTCAAAGAGAACTGGTTCCATAAGGGCTCCTTATATTAAATTTAAAAACAACTAATTTACTTTATATACTACTAAGAAAAAGATCTACTTCTTTATGACTTTGAAAACGCGCTTTCATATTCTCAAAATCAGTATAAAGAGTGTTAAAGAAGCCCCAAGAATTAGCGTCGTCTCGGAATTCATGTTTGGCTGCCCATTCAATGAGCTTGCTTAAGGCTTTTTCCCTTTCAGGAGGAAGAAGGACCTCTTCAAATTGAGGCCCTCGGCCAAGCAAGTTCTTTTTGCATTCCTCCCAAGGTAAATCCAACCAAATGAGCATACTTGAAAAGGAGCAGCATACTTCCGCCATCTTTCCAAAAACGCCTTCTAAAATCCATTGATCTTGGTTTTTAATAGCCTCAAGATCCTTGTTTATATCAGTGGCCGAACGACGAATTTCATATCCCCCTTTATCCCATCTAATGTGGTCCATGTGAAATAAAGGAATAGTCAGCTTTTTCGATAAAGCTTTTCCTAACCAGGTTTTTCCTGATCCTGAGTTGCCAATAATAAGGATGCGTTTCATTTTTGGCTCGCTATGTAAGAATGTATTAATTCATAAAGAAAAAGGCATGGAAAATAGATTGTTCAATCGGTAGAATTTTATCATGAAATTACCCTACAAATACAACCCCGTTCGATTCTTTTTAATCACTTTTTTAGGATCATGGATTCCTTGCTTCATGGCTGCCTATTTTAATTGAGCCTCGTAGTTATTCACTGATTTTCAAGACATATTTGCTAGCCTTAAGAAGATTTACTTAAAGGCAGCTCTATGAAAAATTTAATAGTGCTTTTAGCGCTCGCTCTAATAACGACAACAAGTTCTGCAGTAAATGCTGGATCTCCTCAACAATGTAAAACGACTCTTGCTCATGTTCTTGTGCAGGTAGGGATGAAAAGCTCTAAACCCTTCTGGGAGTTGTCTAACCAAGAAATACTTGAATTTAAGCAACGAGCCAAAGCAGCAGGATTATGGACCCAGTTTGCACAGGTGTGTAACTCTTGGTCAGCGGAACAATGTAGAGGATGCACATGTGGCCGTAACTTTAGCAATACGGCATGTAGCCCAAATTGTGGGTGTTGTTGGGGAGATGAACGGTGTCCACTGAAATTTTAGAAATGATCTCTTCCCGCTATAGAATAAGAATTCTTGGCATTTAACGAATTTTAAATAATTTACCATTAATATATGTGTAATATATCAGAAAAAAATTAAGACTAACACGGGCAAATTAACATACAAAACAACAGGAACAAGAAAATGAAGAAAAGAATCTACATAAGCCGGGTATTGACAGCAGCACAAATTATCCCCGTACAGGTTATTTTCACGGCTGCGTTTGTATTATTATTTGAATCAACGAGAAATCACTTATCCGCAGACACCTGCAGTTGTGCTAGTGTTGGAACCAGTTCCTGTAATCCCAATAGACCGAATACATGTGGAGCATATCTGAGTTGTGAGTCCGTAGACTTTGGTTGCGGATCCATTTATTGCTGCTATAACAACTGATGGCGAAAACTTGCCCCACCTATAAGTATTGCACATCACAAGTTTAAGTATGCAGACTGACTTAAAGGTTTAAAGAAAGAAAAAAGGGCAGACCCCCATACTTTTCAACTCTCAAGAATCACCAGGATCATGGTGGATAACGAGCAACATTTCACAAAGAGTTAGACTAAACACGTTACGTCTCAAGAACCTCGTGTAAGCTTCCACATCGTCCAAAAGAAACCAAAAAAAATCCTTGAATTTCGAAAAATGAACTTTTATGATAAAGTGCTTATGGTAATAAAATTATTATTTATTTCATTTTTCAAAGTGTGGTGATGGTAAAAACAAGGGGCTAATTCATGATCACGTAACTTTGAAGGAGAAAAAAAATGACACTTATGCATAAAAAAACAAGACCTGTTCTATCAAATCTATCCCTCCCCTCTCCCATACAAAAGTATTTTTCTTCCGATGTGTGGGACATAGATTTAAGCACCAATACAAACCCTTACCTGGGACATTTCGCACAGTACCCAGACATACAACAAGTAAAATTAAAAGAAGTTTATCTCGATCGCATTCTTTCTCTTAACCCTCCCCCTTCCTTTAAAAAAGACAAATTTTCGGGGCTTTCCTCTGAAAATATTCTTTTTACGGTGGGATCAATGGAGGGGCTTGATGTGCTATTGAGGACCTTTGCTGAACCCAACAAAGATGTGATTTGCATTGGCACCCCAACCTTTCCGGCTTACAAACATTGGGCCCTTATTCACAACCTAAAAGTTGAGGAAATCCCTCTTTCAGGAGAGGGCCTTGAATCTCTTTCTATTGAAAACATCATTAAAATAAACCCAAAAATGGTATTTTTGTGCAACCCAAACAACCCAACGGGAACAGTCCTTAAACCTGAACTCATTGAAAAATTATGTGAATCGATAGAAGGACTTGTTGTTGTTGATGAAGCCTATATAGAGTTCTCCACTCTTTCTTCTTCAATTTTTTGCTTAAATAAATATAATAATCTTATCATTCTACGTACCTTTTCAAAAGCTTGGGGGCTCGCCGGGGTTCGCTGTGGCGTCATTATTTCTAATAAAGCCGTGATTCATGCCTTACGCCATGTCCAACTTCCTTTTGGATTCTCTAGCTTTTCTCAAAAAAAAGTAAGAGAGCGCTTGTTTGACATGGAGGAGACAGTTCTTTCCTGGAAAAGGATCACACAAAATCGGGACGACTTAATGGCGAATTTATTGAAACTGAAAGCGATCACAAAGATTTTTAAAAGCCATACTAATTTTATTATGATGCTCCTGAAGGATTTTCAAGAAGCGATGACGCTTTTGAAAAGGCATAAAATTCTTGTGTTGGATTGCTCCGCAAGTCTCCCCAACTCTATAAGAGTATCCTTAGGAAGCGAAGAGCAAAATATGAAGTTCTTAGCCGTAATGCAGGAAGCATCTCTATCTTTACAAGAGACCAAACGACTCATGTTAGTCTAAAGACTCCCCCACCGAAAAAGAGAGATGATTTCCTAAAAAACTTCAAAAATTTACTTTTTGTTAAAGAATTTACTCTAAAAATTAAGCATGTAGTAACACAACGTAGCTCTACACCAATTAAACGTAGGCGATAAGAAAATGAGCATTATTAATACAAAATTTCTAATTTTAAACATTACACAAGAACAAAAAAAGAAAACGATCCGGCAACTGCTCAAGTTGTGGGTCAAAAGGAATTTTTAAGACTATACCGCCCCTGAATGAAAGTGTGTATTTTCCATTAACCCACATATGTCATCCCCTGCTGTGGCGGGGATCCAGAGAAATATTAGAGTTTGAGGGTGTTTGAAATGACTAAGAGCAAAAATACAATAAAG
>CANGTV010000056.1 GCA_947457015.1 Alphaproteobacteria bacterium
AAAAATGGAGCGCTTGTCCTCGCCTTCCCATTTTTTCTTGTTGGCCTTGGGGTCATTCATAGGTGGCTTCATAAAACGTCCTATGCCACAGTGGGGCTCACTGTCTTTTATTTTGTACTGAGCCTCTTTCTCTGGCCGATAGCATTTGTGATTTTATTAGGAATTTTAAAGCCATGGATTGAAAAGTCCGCATAAAGTTGTTAGAGATAGATAAATTTGATGAAAATGAGGAGCGAGTCGTATGCAAGTTATTCTTTTACAGCGCATTGAAAAGTTAGGAAAGCTAGGGGAAATCGTGAATGTTCGCCCCGGTTATGCGCGCAATTTTCTTCTTCCAAAAAAAGTGGCCTTACGCGCCACACAAGAAAATATTGCTCATTTTGAAAAAGACAAAGAAGTTCTTGAAAAATTAAATCTCCAGCACAAGGATGAAGCAGAAAAGCTTGCAAAGCGCTTGGAAGGGTCCATGGTTGTCCTTATCCGTCAAGCAAGCGAGGGAGGACAGCTTTACGGATCTGTGAGTGCACGCGACATTGCTGAAGCGTTAAAGCAAGAGCATATCACAAAAAACAATGTAAAAATTGGGACTCCCATTAAAACAATCGGAATCCATACCGTTCGCGTTCAATTGCACCCTGAGGTTTTCATTACAATAGGCGTTAACGTAGCGATGTCTGAAGATGAAGCCAAGATGCAAACAAAAACTCTTGAACGAAACCCAGAGACGAGTGGAGAAGAACCGGGGCCTACTGACGCTTCTTAGTTGTGTGATCTCTTCCCAGCCTTAGAGAGGGCGCGTTTGAGCTCCCTCTTTTCAAGATCCTTCTTTCTGTTACGCAAATAACAAAGAGGTGAACTAGGTAAAAGTCCCTGTTTTGACGTGAATAAGTATAGTTTTTGTTGTTGATAATTAATCCCTAACATATGATTGCTGATATATGACCCCTGCTCTAAAACCTCAGCTTGAGCCTTCCTCCCTTCTCAGCATTCACTCAGAATCCCTTGAGAGGCTGCCTCCCCACAGCCTTGAAGCAGAACAAGCCCTTTTAGGAGCGCTCCTTCACAACAACCTTGCTTTTGAACGCATCTCTGAGTTTCTACGCCCAGATCATTTCTCTGATCCGTCTCATGCTCGTATTTATGAAGCCATCAGCAACCTTATTAACCGTGGCCATATCGCCGATCCCATTACCTTAAAGGAATACTTTGACCGGGATAATGCCCTTGCTGATGTAGGGGGCGGACACTACCTCGCTCAACTCGCAGCCTCCGTTATTTCCATCATCAATACGGAAGATTATGGGCGAAAGATTTACGATTTTTACTTAAGGCGGCAACTTATTGATGTGGGTGAGGGGATTGTTAATGAAGCCCACACCTATGATCTTGATATTTCTGCAACCGATCAAATCGAATTCGCTGAAAAAAAACTCTTCGATCTTGCGAGCGTTGGGCACCAAGAGCGCGGGCTTCAATCATTTTCCTCATCTCTCAAGCAAGCCCTCACCAATGCTGAGGTTGCCTATAAAAGAGACAGTCATGTTGTGGGGGTGACAACAGGCTTTAAAAAAATGGATGAAAGCCTGGGTGGCTTCCATCCCTCAGACCTTATTATTCTCGCAGGGCGCCCTTCTATGGGAAAAACGGCCCTTGCCACCAACCTTGCCTTCAATGCGGCGCAAGCTGCGTTGGAAAAGAAAGAAGGGGCTGCTGTTGCCTTTTTTTCTCTTGAAATGTCGTCTGAACAGTTGGCGAATCGTATTTTAGGGCAAGAAGCTGGACTTGCGTCAGATCTTATTCGACGCGGAGATATCGGCAAATCGGATTTCCCCCGTCTTGTAGAGGTGTCAAATCGCTTGAATTCTCTCCCTTTTTTTATTGATGACACGCCAGCTCTCTCTGTGCCTGCTTTAAGAACACGTGCCCGTCGTTTAAAACGCCAAGAAGGACTGGGCATGATTGTTATTGACTATCTTCAGCTTCTTTCAAGCCCTGGGCGAAGAACGGCTGAGAATAGAGTCTTAGAACTTTCAGAAATAACCAGAGGGCTTAAGGCGCTGGCAAAAGAGTTGAATGTTCCTGTCCTTGCTCTCTCTCAGCTTTCTCGTGCTGTTGAACAACGAGATGATAAGCGGCCTCAATTGGCTGATCTCAGAGAATCAGGATCTATCGAGCAAGATGCGGACGTTGTCATGTTTATTTATCGCGAAGAATACTACCTTGCTCGGAAAAAGCCGACAGGCCACGAAGACAAAGTTGCAGAATGGGAAAAATCCTTACAAAAGGTTGCTAATGTGGCAGAAGTTATCATAGCCAAGCAACGCCATGGTCCCATTAGTACCGCACAACTTCATTTTGAAGGGAGACTCACAAAATTTTCGGACCTTGCTGATTCTGCTTACCTTCCAGCTTATCATGGGTAAGACCATCTTTCCTTACTCCTCTTCCCTTCCCCTTGCCCTTATCACCGACTTAGAAGCTGTCGCTCATAATTATCACACATTGTGCTCTGACCTGAAGAAAGGAACACTTTGCGCCACTGTTCTCAAAGCTAATGCCTATGGAATGGGCGTCAAAGAGGTCGCCGCTCGCTTATATCATGAGGGATGTCGCCATTTCTTTTTGGCCTATCTCTCAGAAGCTATTGAACTTAAAAACGTCGTCGGACATGACAGTTTTATTTATGTATTAGCAGACCTCCGCCAAGGGGATGAGGAGCTTTATGCTCTTTATAACCTTATTCCCGTTCTCAGTAGCTTGTCTCAAATTCAAATCTGGAATGCTTTTTGTCAAAGGAAACAAAAATGCTATAAGGCCGCTCTCCATTTTGACACTGGGATGACACGAACAGGCCTTACACCCCGCGTTGTTAAAAACTTGGAGCTCTCGGCTTTATCCCACATTGAAATCATGTGTGTGATGAGCCATCTCGCATGTCCTTACCAACCCACCCATCCTATGAATGAAGCGCAACGCCTTGCCTTTGATGAGTTGCGCATGCGCTTTCCCTTTGCCCTCGGCAGTCTTGCCAATAGTGGAGGTGTTTGTTTAGGACGCTCTTACCAGTACGACCTCATTCGTCCTGGCTCCGCCCTTACAGGATGTCGTTCCTCTGTTCCCATGGGGGAGTACAGATTAAAGCCTGTCCTTAAAGCCTATGCTCAAATTTTACAAATTAACGAGATTCAGCGGGGCGAATCTGTTGGATATGACACCACGTTTATTGCGGCACGCCCGTCTCGCATTGCAACCCTAGGTGTAGGCTATGCTGATGGGTATCCCAGAAACCTCAGCAACCGAGGAGAGGTCTATTTTGCAGGACAACGGCTCCCCGTTGTCGGCAGAGTCTCCATGGATCTCATCACCATCGATATTACGGACGTCCCCCTGGATAAAATTCATTGTGGAGACTGGGTTGAGCTTTTTGGTGATAACCTCTTGGCCCATGAAGTGGCTGAGAAGGCAGGGACTATTTCGAATGAGCTTTTTACCCGCCTTGGACCCCGCTTTGAACGATTTTACGTGGGGGCTGTACAACAAACACTGGGAGTAGCTTAACAATTTGAAGGAAGGGCATAAGAGTCAGTTCTGTTGTCATCAACTATGTTGATGACACTTAAGGGAGAAAAAATTAGGCAACTTCAACCTAATTAAGTATAATTTTTATTTCTACTTACTTCTTTATTTTGAAGGCAGTATATAGCGCCTCTCTTTTAATTAAAACTCCTAAAAATCCTACGCACACTTCAGAGATTTTATATTTTCATAATATAAAAAGCGCTAGGTAAAGTAAATTATTTCGATTGGCCATTTTAAAATATTTTTTGATTTTATAAAAATATTTATGTATCATGATAAATGTAAAATCCTAAAGTTGTGTCTCCTAAAAATTACCAGCGGCCAAATTTTGAAGTACTGGTAGTTTTATTGTCATCCCCGAGCTAGCAATGCTTTGTTTTCCGCAAGGAAAACATTTAGCATTTCTTGAATCTCATCGTAACATCTCGAGGCTTCCTACAAGATCCTCGACCTAAGAAATTCTAAGGATTTGCTTTGCAGCGAAGGCGGGGGATGACAAAGTAGCGGAATATTTTCTTATCCAAAGCTGAAGTTGATACCCTCTCCAAAACAGCGAAGCTTGTCCCTTCCTCTTGACACGGAAGGGGTCATCTTGCTACAGCATAGGTCAGCTTAAAAAGGAGAGATTGCATGCTTATTGGTGTTCCTAAGGAAATTAAAGATAATGAATTTCGAGTGGGGCTTGTCCCTTCCTCTGTTCGTGAACTTGTTCATCATGGCCACACCGTTATCGTGGAAACCAATGCGGGCATAGGAATTGGCGCGAGTGATGAGGATTACAAAGCAGCTGGTGCTTCTATTGCAGCTACTCCAAAAGATGTCTTTGCTTCTTCCGATATGATCGTCAAAGTGAAAGAGCCACAACACAATGAATCTAAGCTCTTGCGCCCAGGCCAAATTCTTTTCACTTATCTTCACCTTGCCGCTGATCCTGCTCAAACTCAAGACCTGCTCAAGTCAGGATGTATAGGGATTGCATATGAGACAGTAACCTCTCCAAAAGGGGGGCTCCCTCTTTTAATGCCTATGAGTGATGTGGCGGGGCGCATGTCCATTCAAGTGGGCGCGCACTGTCTTGAAAAGGAAAAAGGGGGGTCGGGTATTTTGCTAAGTGGCGTTCCTGGTGTCAGTCCTGGCAAAGTCACAATTCTTGGTGGAGGCGTCGCCGGCACAGGGGCTGCTCGCATGGCCATGGGTCTTGGTGCAAAGGTCACAATTTTTGATAAATCTCTCCCTCGTTTAGCTGAGCTAGATATGCTTTTTGGAAAGACTTTAAATACTCTTTACCCTACTGTGGAAGCTATTGAACGCGAGGTCATCGCGTCCGACCTCGTCATTGGAGCCGTTCTTGTTCCAGGTGCCGCCGCTCCAAAGCTTGTTTCAGAAGACCTTGTAAAAAAAATGCGCAAAGGCTCCGTTCTCGTGGACATTGCAATCGACCAGGGCGGCTGCTTTGAAACAAGCCATCCAACGACCTTTACTCACCCCACCTATATTGAACATGGGATCATCCATTATTGCGTCACCAATATGCCAGGCGGTGTGGCACGGACATCCACTTTTGCTTTGAACAATGCGACACTTCCTTTTGTCATTGCCTTGGCGTCGAAAGGGTATAAACAAGCCCTCCTTGATGATCCTTACTTGATGGAAGGTCTCAATATTTATCGGGGGCATGTGACCTATGAGGCTGTCGCACGTGATTTAGGCTATGCTTATGCAGATCCACGAGCTCTCTTAAGAGACCAAGCGGCTTAGATCCGCGGGATTACATCGTCCCAAAAAGACGGTCCCCTGCGTCCCCTAAGCCTGGGAGAATATAGGCCTTTTCATTAAGCCGCTCATCCAGTGCTGCCGCATAAATAGGAATATGCGCATACTTTTCATTAAAGACCTGAACACCCTCAGGTGCCGCTACAAGCGCCATAAACTTAATCTTTGCAGGATCCACCCCATGGTGAATCAGCGTATCAACAGCCGCCACCGCTGAATTTCCTGTTGCCAACATGGGGTCGACGAGAAAAAACATACGCCCACTTGTGGGGGGAAGCTTAACCAGGTATTCGACGGGCTTTTTCGTGACGGGGTCTCGATACATTCCAATGTGTCCTTCATCCGCTTCAGGCATCAATTCTAAAAGCCCATCTGCCATGCCAAGACCTGCCCTTAAAATGGGGATAATCGCTGGGTTTGGTCCAGCAATAACAGGCGCCTCCATCGATACGATAGGGGTTGTGATAGACTCAATTTTCAAAGGCAAGTCACGGGTGACTTCATACCCCATAAGCAGTGCAATTTCCCGCAACAATTGCCGAAAAGCATGTTTGGGCGTTGTTATCTTCCGCATTTGAGTAAGCTTATGCTGAATGAGGGGATGGTCAATAATATGAAGGTTTGGAAAGGATGAAGAAATCATTATGGCCAACTTTCTTGCTTTACCCCATACTTACGTCAGAAGTTCCTGTCTTATCAAGGTGTAAAATTAATAAAAAACACGAAGGAAGACTCTTTTTTGACAAGAACAAGGCCTGGCCGCATTCCTGAATGTGCCGATCGCAAAAAAATGAAGGAAGGTCGATTTCTCTTCGCCATTTTTCATGAGCTGCAAATTCTCCGCCATTATCCAATGTTAGAGTCTTCCTGGCTTTTTGTGGAAGAGGTTCCATCAAATCGATCACCTTTTGTGCGGTTGATGGGGCTCTTTTGCTTGGCAATGGGTCATAGCTGCTGTTTCCCTCATTCTTATAAATTTGGGATCAGTTTGTATCAAGCCTTGGAGTAGTCCCATATATTCTCCTCCTCTCTAGTAGAGAAGAAGAATATAACTGATTTTAATCAATTTTTATATGAGGCAGCCCTGACGAAGTCATTAAGAAATCTGCGATGGACAAGCAGGCTCGTATTGAATACAAGGGGAAGGACAATTTCTGGTATGGCTACAAGCGAGTTCGGAGCTTAGACATGCCATCTGGGCTCATCAATAAGGTCAATGTGTCTATTATTTTGACTCATGAAGATAAGACATTTGCGCGTCTACAAAGGAAATTTACTATGCTCAGGAAAGATAGCTTTACCCTTATTTGTGTTTTTATCTTAAGCGCTGTCTTGGGATATACTTGGGGTGAACATCAGCAATCAGGAAAGCTCGTTTTTCTTCTCATTTTAGCGTTTATTATGTTTTTAATACGAATAGGAATGTGGAAATTTAAAGGAAAACCCTTATCGCCATTTATCACAATCCTGTTTGTTTTTGTAGTGGGTACGTTGGTTGGTTATGGATTAGGTGATTTATCAATATTTTCGGAGAGCGTTGATTTATAGATAGGAACCTTCTGCAAAAGAGAGTTTGAGAGTGCAGGAGGCTGAGGAGAGGGCAAGGAGTGGTAATAGAGCGGGATAGATTCTTTGTTTTTTGTTACTTTTTGACCGATTTGGTGGTTTAAAGACGCAATTATCCTGTGATGAGCCTGGTAC
>CANGTV010000057.1 GCA_947457015.1 Alphaproteobacteria bacterium
GAAGAGTACGGTGAGTGCACCTCTTTCTACGAGCAGTTCCTCCCCTTCCTCTAGCTCCTCGAAGAGTACTGTTACTCCATCGTCCTCTTCTTCTAAGTAAGACGGAGGAGCTCTAAAAACCAAAGGGGGCCTAAAAGGCCCCCTTTTGTCATCCTGAATCTTTAGTCCCGGCCTTGAGCCGGGATCATTCAGGATCTTATTGGCATGAGATCCCGAAACAAGTTCGGGATGACAGCACAGTCAACACCCACTCTCTCGCAAAAGTTCGAGACGCTCTAAGACACCGTGGATTTTTATTCCGCCATAATCAATAACGTATTGTTTGATGATTCCATTGGGAAGAAGATCTTGGGTTGTGACATAAATAGGTTCGTAATCTGTTTTCTCAGGCCCATAGACGGCAAAACGAACTGGCCAAAAGGGCTGGTTTGCGAGTTGAGGGGTAGTTTTGCTGGCTGGTGTGTTCTCTATCATCTTTTGAGCCCCCACGAACACATTAATTTCTGACGCCCCCTCATCACTACTACCATCAAAGACCACGTGAGGAAAAATTTGTTCCTTTCCTTCTGCCGCATTCAAAAGAGTTTTGACATGTTGAGTAGGGAAAAGAACACCTTCTGGGAGTTTAAGGGTTTTCTTCTCAGGTTTCTGATAGGTCACAACTATCGTGTTTCCCTTTTTTTCAGCGCGTCCGCGGATGTCTTCTACCAGCTCATCGTTGGTCTTGCGGTATGTATTAAAGGTAAAAAGAGAGCCATCTTCTGCTTCAAAAGTTACATATCCCCACCTGATATGTTCAACCCTCCCATCATTATGGTACATCCGTGTTTCAGAACGCTGCTGCAGCGTCCATCCCCCGCAGACCTTTTCAAATTCTATAACCATTGTTCCACGTGCATCTGTAACTGAACTTCGGGGATCCGGTCGACCGTCCATGGTCACCGTGTAATAGGCACGATGAGGCTGAAGCTCGACATTTGCTTGAAGAGAACAGGACAAAAGACATCCAAAAATGACACCAAACAATGCAAGGAGCTTCACAATATTCTCCATAAGGGGTTAATTTTTGTTTATATTAGCCATATTTTACAAAGATTTCACGAAGAAAACGTTAAAAGGGACAAAACAATCAAATTGTTGTTGGGAAACGCCACCTATGGAGCTTTAAAGATCGGGCTCACAGTTTTTACAGCGCAGAGCTCGTACCACCTTTTTGTGTCATCCTTGGGCTAATAAATGCTAAAAATTTGGTACGCAAATTAAGCATTTATTAGCCCAAGGATGACACAAAAAGAACAGAAAATAAGAACATCAGATGATAAAAAACCCCAGAGGATAGGATTGATTCTTTTCAAAGCCTTGGTGTAAGATTAAGTAAGTTTTTTAAAGGAGGCAAAAAATATTGCGAAAAAAATTAGACAGTCGCCCTCTTAAAAAAAAAGGACAAAGGAGAAACCGAGGGTTCAAAATTCTCACCCTTGTGATCCTAACCCGCAGTTTCGGAAACTCGATTAGCGAAAATCGCAGTAGCGCTCTTCTTTCTAAACCCCAAGAGAGCACCTCTTCTTCTAGTACTCCTCTTGCAAAAAAAACAATAAAGAAAGATAAACGCTCTTGCTGGGAATGGTGCTGTGGGTCTCGTAAAAAATCAGAAACCAATAAAGATCAATCAAACGCCAGCTAAAAACCATATTAACAAAGGATGGATCCATTATGTCTCTCAAAATTGCGTTTCAAAAACCAAGCACTCAAACAACTCTTTGCCTCGGCGTTTATGAAGAGGGCCACTTTCCCTCAGCAACCCAAACCTGGGACAAAACTCTCAAAGGCCTTCTCTCAACCTCTCTTAAAAATTCAAAATTCAAAGGAAAGCTATGCCAATATTTATCTGTCTTCACCGCTGAGGGACAACGGATCATTCTTGTAGGGCTTGGAAAAAAAACAGACCAAAATGAAAAGCAATGGCAAAAAATTGGCGGATCTCTTAGCTTTATCCTTGATGTCTCAGCCAATGGAGAAGGCGCTGTCGAAATTCATAGCCTTGAAAAAAGCGATGACGCCCACGTGGCGGCCCATCTGGCTTTAGGGGCTCTCTTAAAGTCTTGGCGCTTTGAGACCTATTTTACAAAGAAAAAGCCGGATGAGCTTTTTTCCCTTAAAAAAATAACATTCTTAACCCCCGATCCAGACGCTGCAGAAAAAGCCTTTAAGCCCCTTTCTAAAGTGGCAGAGGGTGTTTTCCTGACCCGTACGGTTGTAACAGAACCCGCTAACGTCATGACACCTGCTACCCTTGCAAAAATTGCGAGTTCCCTTGAAAAAGACGGGGTGAAGGTAGAAGTTCTAGATGAAAAAGATCTCAAAAAGTTAGGGGCTAATGCCATCTTAGGTGTAGGTCAAGGAAGTGATAAGGAATCAAAGCTTGTCATCATGCGCTGGGAGGGTGGCAAAAAGAAAGATGATCCTCTCGCTTTTGTTGGAAAGGGAGTCACCTTTGATTCAGGGGGGCTTTCCCTCAAACCAGCCAGTAATATGGAAGACATGAAATATGATATGGCAGGCGCCGGGGTTGTTATCGGCCTGATGAAAACCCTTGCTCTCCGTAAAGCCAAGGTAAATGTTGTCGGCGTGGTTGGTCTTGTGGAAAACATGCCGTCCGGCACAGCGCAACGACCCGGTGATGTCGTCACCTCTCTTTCTGGTCAAACCATCGCGGTCCTTAATACGGATGCGGAGGGACGTCTCGTCCTTGCGGATGCTTTATGGTACACCCAAAACCGCTTCAAACCAAAGCTCATGGTGGACCTTGCAACCCTTACAGGGGCGATTGTTGTTGGGCTAGGCTTTGAGCGTGCAGGCCTTTTTGCCTCTGATGACGCCTTAGCCAAAAAATTGACAGCAGCCGGCGAAGATGTGAGTGAACTTTTGTGGCGCATGCCCCTTGATGACGCCTATGACAAAGACATCAACAGTGACATTGCGGATGTACAAAATATTAGCAATGCCCGCGGAGGAGGATCCATTACGGCTGCTAAATTTTTACAACGGTTTACCAATAAAGTGCCGTGGGCCCATTTGGATATCGCAGGTGTTGCTTGGACAGAAAAAGAGCTTCCGCTATGTGCCAAAGGAGCCAGCGGCTTTGGCGTACGCCTATTGGACCGTTTTGTCGCTGCAAATTACGAGGAGAAATAGCAGTATAGCAGTGTAGCGGTGTTGCAGAATAATTTTTCTGAACACTGCTATACTGCGCCACTGCTCCACTGCTATATGACTGACATTGGCTTTTATCACATGACTACCTCTTCCCTGGAACGGGCACTCCCGCGTCTCTTAGAGAAAATTCTTGAGAGCCGTAAGCGAGCTGTCATCTTGTGTGCAAGCCAAGAACGCCTTGATTTTCTGAATAGTGCTTTATGGACCGTAGGCAAAGCTAGCTTTATCCCTCATGGAAGTAGCAAAGAAGGGTTTCCAGAGGATCAGCCCGTCTGGCTCACGTTGCAGGATGAAAACCCCAATGGAGCCCAGTTTCTGATCCAAACCGATGGAGCGGAGGCCCCTTCCCTTCCAACCTATGAGCGCTGCCTTGATCTCTTCGATGGCAATGACGAGGACGCCGTGGCCCAAGCGCGTCAGCGCTGGACCACCTATAAAAATCAAGGACACACCGTCACCTATTGGAAGCAAACTCCCTCTGGCACGTGGGAAAAAGGCGCTTAAAAAGCGCCTTTTTCTTTTAAATGATCACGAGATCTTTCGCTGTCTGCACAGCTTTATCTACATCCTCTTTCTTAAACTCACCATCGTGCGCATCCAGTCCTACAAAGTTCATGAACACACCGCGTACGCTCGTTTCTGTAGGTGGAGTCTCATTATTATTATCCGCAAGCTTTGCAAGCTCATCTTCGATTATTTTTTTCTTTGTTTTTTTGGAAAAGTCGTCCGTATCTAACTCTTTTTCTTGCAATGCCACATAATCATGAAGAGAACGTGTCGTCCCATCCATACAAAGAGTAATCTTATTCTCAGCTAATCCTTTCGTAAAGAAATGCTCTAAATTCTTAGCTCCGCGCGCTTTCGCTGTTAAATAAGGCTGAACAAGAGAGTTGTGAACGTTATTTAAGCGGTGCTCTGCGAGAACTCCATCAAATGAGTAATCTTTAGGATTGCTGCTATTCAGGTGAAAGCAATGATATTCAGTCCCTAAATCTTGCGCCCACAGAAGCCTCATATCATCTCCTTCCCTAGCAAGAAGATCCTTACGCTTAAGAAAGAGGACCTTCACGTCCTTAAGATATCTTATTGTGTATGGAGAAACACCTTTTATTTGAGCGGCAACCCGCACCATCTCATCATAAATATCTGCTTCTTTCGGATCAGGAGTGCGTTTATAAAAACGAGCAATACCCTCGTCATTTTGGGGATTACCGAGAGTTTTTACCTTTCGACCATTAAACTCTAGCAATTTTTCAAACTCACCACCTTCCGTCTTGGTGGCATAAAGGCCGTCGTCTGCAAGGAAAAAGAAACCATAGCCTGCGCCCCATTTGTCAACGATCGTATTATCAATCTCGTATTGATGATATGTTTTAAACCCAGGTTCATAGACGATTTTGGGGAAGCTCACGAGTCCCATCTCCTCGAGGGCAGCGCCTAACATCATAAGGTCAATTTGTGCTTCTCTTTCGAGCGTTTTTCCTCCGTCTGTGTAGGTTATAATGGTCTGTCCTTTAGACGCTTGTATAAGATAGTGAACCAGATAAGAATCTGTTCTTTTACCCTCACGTATTTTTTTTCCTGCTTCAATCTGACTTTCAAGAGCTGTTTTTCTTTTCGCATACTCTTCTGTTGCTTGGGATTCAGATATTTTACGCCCTTCCGCTTGTGCTTGAGCCACATATCCTTCGATAAAGACTTTTTTGTTCACGTCTCCATATCCTGTCAGATCGAATAATTCTTTTGCTAATTTCTTCTCATCAGGAAAAAGAGCTTTTTCTGCATTTAAATATTCTTCCCCAACAGCCTCAATAGTTTCCTGATCAGCCTTTGCCTTTGCTTTATAAACTGCATAAGGGTCTTGGTATTCCACCTCAGGCGTGATGTGACGCTGCAAATTAGCTTCCAAACGATCAAAATGCCCCGGGCTATAGAGCAGGTTTACCTGACGCGCCGCATTTGGTGTGGTATGCGTGTGGGTAAGCTTTAATTGCTGAGGGTTATCTCTCATAGGCTCATAAATCTTAATACTCAACCCATTGATTTCTGCAAGAACATCCATAACCCCGTTTCTTTCTTGCCCCCCACCATTCGGCAAAAAGGTAAGCTCGTTCCCTGGAATTATTTCAGCATCGATATAGCCTTGCACAATCTCATCTTGCATAGCCCAATTTTTGATAGCCGTTAATTTACGCTGCCACTCCGCTTTTGCAGCGTTTAACTCTATCAAAACCTCAGCAACCGTCATTTCAATTGGCGTAGGATCGAGTAAATCATATCCTAAACCTAGAAACAGAACTTCTGTTAATTCATCCGCTGCATAAGCTCCCCCTGCATTTAAATACGCATTTAAAGGGCGAGCCCACTCGTCGATGCTCGCCTGAGCTGCGATCATATCTTCTCGAAGCCTAACAACCTCTGGAGTATTTATATCTTCCGGAAGATCATCTTGCGTTACAGCTTCAAGAAGTTCTTCTGCAATCATCGCTTTGTAGCGCTGAGCATTCGGCCGTCCTTGCGCTACCTCTGCCAATAATTGATCTTTTGCACGCGCATGAGTTAGCCCTAAAGAATAATATCCACACCCCAGACGATAACCCGGTATAACATACTTGTATAAGGTGAGTGGGTTTTGTCTATCTTGTTGGAAAGTATAAGTCAGCTGCTCATCAGTATACCTGTCTCCCATAGCTGCTGTTTTGTAGGGAATAGTCCAATTAGCCCACGCCGACACAAGCTCATCTGACATATTAGGATTAAGGTTTTTAAGAGCATTTGCAAAATCTTGAGCCTGTTCACTTGGAGTTGGGGTCAATATTTTTGCAAGGCGGGCTCGTTTCTCAACTTCAGGATCCACCTTTGTTAAGGCTCCTAATTGAGCTGTTATCTGCTCAATTTCTTGTTCAACCTGTGGAAGACCAAGATCTTTTTTCTTCTGAATAACACGCGGCTGTTTCTCAGGGAGCATCGTTTTGTCTGTAGCACCAAGCCGTTCCATAAGCTTTTTTAGGTCATCATTTTCTAGAACTTTAGTCTTTTGCGTAGCAAGCTCTTGAAGACGTCGTTGAAGACGCGTTTTTTCATCCACAGGCTCTTCTTTTTTAGGGGCCTTCTGTTGCACAACCACCGGCTTATTAAGCTCTTTTAATGTCTCATTAAGTTTTTCAAGGTATTTTTCAAGCTCTGGTAACTTTAGGTCTTTTTTCTTAGCAAGAAGCTCTTCCGCTGCTTTTTTATCAAAACGCGCAGCACGTGCAAGACGCGCCAAATCAGGTTTTTTCTGAATCTCATCTATTTTAGCTTCAAGCTCTTTAATATCAGCCTGAGCTTTCTTTTTGAGATCCTGCCTTAAAGCTTCCGCATACTCTTCATCTTGCTGTTTTTTAAGATCGCGCTCGGCTTCTAACTTTGGATCAACAATATTTTTTACATCCTTCTTTTGTTGGTTCTTTTGAGCCTCACGTAACTTTTTGGCAGCTTCTTCCTTCTTCTTTTGCTCCACTATCCACTTAACAAAGGCTTCCTTAAGTTGTTTTTGCTTTTCAGCATCTACTTCC
>CANGTV010000058.1 GCA_947457015.1 Alphaproteobacteria bacterium
GTTACAAGAATTCACAGAGGCCCATCAACCGTCCCACCTCTCTGTGCTGTATCCGGGACATTACCCTTGCCCTGGGGCTTGTCCCAGGGAAACCTATGAAAGGAATATCATCATGCGAACTAAATTTCTCCAGACATCAGCATTAACCCCCTTCAAGCACAAAACGAGCCTGTCCCTCATAGGGCTAGCCAGTGTCTTTACACTTTACCTCGCGTTCGGAATCGCGCCTGCCCACGCCGTGCCTGGGGCGCTCGTGAGTGTCGATCCCAGCGGAATGCCCTTTGACCCTGAGAAGCCCGGCGGGCACCTCTTCGTCGGCGCCATGATAACCGGACTCGCCGCGCCGGATGTGGTGGGTACGCACACGTACCTATACCTAGAGCAGCAGTTCCCCACCCCCGTCGATCCCAGCATCACAGTTACGGCAGCCTACATCGATCGCGGACAGAACACCCTGCTCCGTGACGTCATCTTTGACGACGGCGTCCACCCCCCACGCGCCATACAGGCCGGCGCCACCCTGGGGATCCACTTGACTTGGTACTACTACGGGAAAAATGGTGCCGTCACCCCGTCGCAATGCGCGCTCAGCCACCAAGTCACGCCGGGTGATCTGGCCTCGGATATGACCGTAAAGTCCGCCCTGTTTTCGCTCTTCCCTAACGAATGGCGCATGACTGGCCCAGGCAACTGCTCGACCAACCCAACCTCCCCACCGGCCCCTGAAGAGAAAACTGCGAAGTAAAGCGAATCACGAACCCGGTCCCCGCGGCCCTAAGAACCACGCCGCGGGGGTAGGCCTCGTGCGCTGTTCGCGCGTCCGTCTAACCTGGACCGTGGGTACCTAACGCCAGACAAAAACTTAGACTCGTAACCACTACTGCTGGAAACATCATGAAAGCTTAAACCAGCGGTTTGGGGAAACATGAAACCCTATATTCCGAGACCCCCTGCCTTGTCTATACCGGGACTGAACCCTACCAACCACATCAGAGAAGACCACCTCTGCAGGATCAACCAACCCGCTCCCTCATGACATTTACAGCCTCATGCTCACGTCTCGCTCTTTGTAGGGGCTCGATTTTTTTACGAGTTCTTCAAAATTTACGGAGTGCATTAAAGAGGGAAACAGCCGTCCCGCCGAAGGCCCCGCCCATTTCCCAAGAAAATGATCGGGATGGCTCTCTAGATAAATCTCTCGTCATCCCACCATTAGTCTAGGGGTCGAGCGAATCTTGGGGCGCGTTTTTGATCTCAACTCCTCCTGTTTCTTTGCGGAGCTTAATCCAGTTAAACAGGGTCTTTTGCGAACCTATGAATATTCCACTTAGTTCTTTGCACGGTTTTCCAGAGCCCAGGAAAGTCATCGCGCGAGCTCTTAGCTCAATGGGGTATACCTAGGTCATGCCTTCTTTTATGGCACATATCACGTAATTAGGAACCTAAAATGCTCTATCTTTTAAAAAAGTGACGGTTCTCTAATTGCGCCTAAGTCAAGATATATCTCCTAATTTTTTTCTCAGTCTTTTCATATGGTTAGAATTTTGTAGCACAATATCCATGGTTCTCTTCGAGGTCTTTTATGAAGAAGGATGGGTTTTCTTCTTCGCCTCATCATACTTTTCGAATGAAACAAGCAAGGCAACGTAGTGTACGACTTCTGAGAGTCAGCCCGTCAACGCCTTTACTTATTCCATCGGTTTTGTATTCTACAAAACCCTTTTCCAAAGAAAAGTCTTTGAAAAAGATCTTGAATCAACTTGGGTTTTTAAAGTTGTTTTTTATCCTTTTTATTCAAGCAGCAGCTTGTTCTTCAGTTTTTCTATATTTGAAAGATTCACCGGTGATAAGCATACGATGCATAATTACAGCTAATTTTCGGCCGACAGCCGTAGCTGCTTTCTTGAGCCCATGCTTCTTATATAATTTCAGGCCCCAAGCTTTTAAAGGACTCCAAGTCTTGCTTCGCGTTAATAACGAAACTGCTGCTTCTGTCAATAAAGTACGAACCTCTCTTGAACCGCATTTGGATATTCCTCCTAGTCGAACTGTCTCTCCACTTGAGTACTGTCGCGGTGTCATCCCATAATAAGCCCCCACAGATTCTGATTTCTCAAAACGGGTTGGATCTCCCATATCAGCTCTGTAACTCATAGCCACTATCATCCCGACTCCTGGAATTGTCATCAAACGTTTAACTTCCTCATCATCCTTGCATAATTTATTAAGGGCTTTTTCCATTTTTTTTATTTCTTCACGCATCAAATCATAGTTCTTGAGAAGACTTTCTATCCCAAGCTTTGCATCTGAGGGAATCTCTGCGAATGATTCGTAAACAGCTTTAGAAAATCTATCATTGCTCACTCCTCCTAAACGTATGCCATACGTTTTGAGAAAACCTCTTACTGTATTCTTTAACGCTCTGCGACTCTTTACAAGTGTGGCTCGAGAGCTTAATAAAATTCCTACCGAGTCATTATCGGCATCTCGAATGTTCACCGCCTTGTAGTGATTACATCTCATCGCGTCAGCTATGCCACGAGCATCATTCTTGTCTGTCTTATTTACGGTCACCGATAAAATCGCGGCCATCTTACGAGCGTCTATACATATCGCCTTGGCCCCGAGCTCTTGGAGACCTTTTGTCAAGTAGTTGCTTAGGCTTCCTGTTTCTAGTCCAACTTTTTCTAGCTCAACTCCACTCTTTCCCAATTCTTCATAAATGAATTGAGGGTCTGTTGGGGCTTTACTTTCAAAAACCCTTTTCCCCTCTTCATTTAAAACGCATATAAATGTATCTTTCATTGCCACATCTAATCCTGCATAATACCTCATTGAATGTCTCCTTCTTAGTTTTTTGTTGCACCACATCAAAACTTAGGCTCTGATGCTTTAGGAGACATTCTCCCCTATCCGAGGGGGGAGGCCCAATTACAGTTCGTGTGCCCTTCTTCTGGCTCTTCTAGCTCTTCTAGCTCTTCCTCTCTTACGTCCTTCTATTCTTCTGTCGAATCCGTTCCCCTTAAACCGCTCACACAGAACCCATTTAATAACCTTCCAAAGGAACTCGTGAGTACACTTGGGCTCTTCTTGCCCCTTTCTGAAAGAATCAACTTAGGGATTATATCCAAGCAACAAAAAATGAACCTCGAGCAGTCGCTCCTATGGAGCAATCTTACTCATCAAAGTGGAACCTGCTGCAAAAGGGAGAGAGATGAGATAGCGTGACGCAAGACAACACATTGAAAAGGTTGAAACATGTCATTTGCAGAGCTCTTTTGACAGAAACGCTCCTGATAATGATAAAGTAAAAATTCTTAACGTATTATTCCACCAACAGAAGCTTCCAGATCTTGATACCGCTACCGATGAGCTATTTAATAGAATTAGCCTAAACCAAGAGGCTTCTGAACGAATTCAGGCAACCGCCTCTCTCTATAAAGCTGTGATGCGATTTCACAGACGCACAGAAGTGATTGATGATGCTACCGCCTATACTCTTCTCGATGAAGTGCGCCAAAATCAAGCAGTTACTGCGAAAGCTAAAACTTTGATGAAGAAATTGAAACACCAGGGGCGCGTATGATCCCGTTGGAAGTTTGTTTAAGACATTGACCTTATTGCTGAAGTAACGTCAATGTGCCATAAAAGAGGTAACAAGGAGAATAAAAACTGTGTTTTCAGCATTTGAAAGATTTGTAGCTTTTCGGTACCTAAGGGCTAGGCGCCAAGAAGGCTTTATTTCTGTGACCGCATGGTTTTCCTTCCTCGGCATTGCCTTAGGCGTTGCGGCTCTTATTATTGTGATGTCCGTCATGAATGGCTTTCGCCATGAACTCCTCCACAAAATCATAGGCATGAATGGGCATTTGGCTGTGTATAGCAATACAGGACCTCTTCTTGATTTTGATCCGCTGACAGATGACGTAAAAAAACTGCGAGGCATTACAGGCGCCAACCCTATTGTGGAAGGGCAAGCCATGGCCACTGCGCATGAAAATGCCACAGGGGTTATTGTCCATGGAATGCAGCCGTCCGACCTTGGGGTCCGCAAAAGCATTACGGATAATTTTGTTATGGGGAACATGACTCTTTTTGATCGTCCGAATGCGGCTATTATCGGAAAGCGTCTTGCGGAAAAGCTGAACTTGATTTTGGGTGACAAAATGACCCTTGTGGCGCCTGAAGGCAACGCCACCGCTTTTGGCACAATGCCACGTACGCGTACCTTTGAAATTGCGGGTGTCTTTGATGCAGGAATGTTCCAATATGACTCCACATTTGTTTTTGTTCCCCTCCCCTCTGCCCAAAAATTCTTTCAATTAGGGGATGGCGTAACAGGGATTGAAATCTTTACGGAGAACCCTGAAAACGTGGATCTTTATAAGGGTGAGATACAGGCTTTGGTTCAAGGGAAAGACGTGCGCGTTTTTGATTGGCAGCAAGCCAACAAGGACTTCTTTAGCACCATCACCGTTGAGCGGAATGTCATGTTCATTATTCTGACTCTGATTATTCTTGTGGCCTCTTTTAATGTGATTTCAACCTTAATCATGCTCGTGAAGGACAAAGGGCGAGACATTGCCATCCTCCGCACTATGGGGGCCACGCAAGGCATGATGATGCGTGTCTTTTTTATTGCAGGATCATCCATTGGGGCTTTGGGGGCCTTTGTGGGAGCGCTCTTTGGTCTTTTATTTTCGTGGAATATTGATTCCATTCGTAAATTTGTTGAGTTTCTTTCAGGGGCCGATTTGTTTCGAGCTGAAATTCGTTTTCTATCTAAGCTGCCTGCGCGTGTGGATCCGTATGAGGTCACCCTCGTTGTGGCCATTGCCCTTCTGTTAACGTTCCTAGCGTCCCTCTATCCTGCCTGGCGGGCGTCTCGTCTCGATCCTGTGGAGGCCTTACGCTATGAATAATCCCGTTCTTTCTTTAAAAACATTAAAGCGAACCTTTCATCAGGGAGCAGAAGACCTCCATGTGTTAAGAGGAGTTGACCTCACCCTTTATCCTGGAGAGATCGTAGCCCTTGTTGGCCCCTCAGGCTCAGGAAAGTCGACCCTCCTTCAAACAGCAGGGCTTCTTGAAAAAACAGATGGCGGAGAGGTGATTATCGATGGACAACCTTGTTCCCATTTGAACGATGCCGCTCGCACCCAAATCCGTCGAGAAGTCTTGGGGTTTGTTTATCAGTTTCACCACCTATTGCCCGAATTTAATGCAGAAGAAAACATTATTTTGCCTCAAATGATTGGAGGAAAGTCCTTTCATGAAGCCAAAGAACGCACCCATTATTTGTTGAAAGAAGTGGGGCTTTTAGAAAGAGCTTCTCACCGCCCTGCCCGTCTTTCAGGGGGAGAACAACAACGGGTTGCCATTGTGCGGGCGCTTGCTAACCGCCCCAAAATCTTGCTAGCAGACGAGCCGACTGGAAACTTGGATGAGCATACGGCAGCAGCTGTGTTTGAAAAACTTACTCAACTCGTGCGTCAAGAAAATCTTGCGGCGCTTATTGCAACCCATAACATGGACCTTGCTCGCCGCATGGATCGCACCCTTGTGCTTCATGAGGGCCACCTTCAGGAAGTTAAAAAATAACCAGTAATAAAATACTGTCATGCTGGACTCGTTTCAGCATCTCCTTGCCAAAGATATCCCGAAGTGATCCCGGACCAGGACTAAAGGTTCGGGATGACAGTACGCTTTATTCCTGGATCCCCGCCACAGCAGGGGATGACATGGGTGGGTTAATGGAAAATACGCACTTTCATTCAGGAGCAGTATAAGCAAGGAAAAACTGGTGACTTTATCGCACTCGTTCTTATTGGCACCTGCAACTGTTTTAGGGACGGTTACAGGTGCTCTTAAGAACAAAAACCACACCACCAAATCACACCAGGAACATTTACTAAGCTTACCCTAGGAGAACTAAAGAGGAGGTTTCCTAGGCTTTCTCAACATTGGGCGGGGTGCTACCTACCAATATCCTTACTATAAGAAACGGTTTCGTTTCTCACTAGCCGTAACTTTTACGGTATTTTTTATCCTGATTCTCGTTATTTTAGTTAACCCCTAAAAATAAATCCTAATACATTGTTTTTTAACCCTAATTATTTTTGAAAATCAGGTGTTGACCCTCTGTAGATTGTTTGGTTAACTTTAAGAATAAGAGGATCCAATTCTGATAATGAATAAGATCAAGGACAAATTAGACCTTACCAAATCAATCTGCGAGAAGATTAATCCGCTCATAGATCCTCTTTCTCAACTTTTCAATATACATACCTTTGGATATCGCAAATTCTTTCCTGATGGGACAAGTTTTGATACATCAAGTAATTATGCATGGACGAAATTTTCTCAAGAAACGTTTGATAACAAGACCATCCCCAATTATGAAGATGAGATCAGTTCCGTTTTAAAGGGAGAAAAGTCTCATTTTCTGCGTGTAGGCAAACCCGATAGCAACCATCTTTTTTTATCTGCTCTTTACGATTTTGACATATGGAATACTTTATCTCTTTATAGAAAAAGTGGATCTTGCGTTGAAGGATTTTACTTCGCCTCTACCAGAGACAATCATGGAATCATTGAAGAGAACCTTCTGCAAAAGAGAGTTTGAGAGTGCAGGAGGCTGAGGAGAGGGCAAGGAGTGGTAATAGAGCGGGATAGATTCTTTGTTTTTTGTTACTTTTTGACCGATTTGGTGGTTTAAAGACGCAATTATCCTGTGA
>CANGTV010000059.1 GCA_947457015.1 Alphaproteobacteria bacterium
ACGACTTTAAC
The DNA here is from genome assembly GCA_947457015.1 of Alphaproteobacteria bacterium. Classification (GTDB taxonomy): domain Bacteria; phylum Pseudomonadota; class Alphaproteobacteria; order UBA9655; family UBA9655; genus UBA9655. The sequence goes on from CANGTV010000059.1 coordinate 12, forward strand.
CATGCGCCGGCGTTTACAAAAGCTCAGGGGGAAGAGTAATCCATTGCAAGCGTTGAGTAAAAAGGTATATCTTCTGATTACTGAAAACAATTACTGAGACCTACTATGTTTGCTACCCATCGTCGTCAAAAGGGAGTCACACTAGACGTCTGGCCAGGCTTTGTGGACGCTTTGGCTACTCTTCTCATTGTTATGATTTTTGCGCTGATGATTTTCGTGGTGGCACAAATTCATCTCTCCGATGCTTTACAGGGGAGCAAACGAGGAATTTCTTCTCTCGAAGCAAAACTACAAGAAATTTCTAAACTCCTTCAACTTGAGCAAAAGAAAAACGCCGATTTAACCACGTCTTTTAACCTCTCAACGGAGCAATTGAATCAGCTTCAAGCTTTAAGAGCTCAGATGGAAGCGGATTTATCTGCAAAAACAACAGCAGCTCTAGACGCCAATGCTCAACTGGCCCTTATTGCACAACAAGTTGCAGACCTTAATCAAAAGCTTCAAGCCCTTAATGCGGCTCTTCAGGCTGCGGAAGGAACGTCTGTTCAACAAAAGCTGACCATTGAAGATTTGGATAAGAAGCTTACAGCAGCGCTCGCCAAAAAAGTAGAAGACCTTGAACACTATCGCTCAGAATTTTTTGGAAAACTAAAGGAACTTTTGGCCAATCGTTCTGATGTCCGCATTGTTGGGGATCGCTTTGTGTTTCAATCAGAAGTTTTGTTCCCTTCAGCGTCTGCCACCCTAGAAAAAGAAGGAGAAGAAAAACTCAAGCAGCTTGCTCAAACGTTGAAAGAGATTGCTGCAAAAATGCCATCTGATCTGAAATGGGTTTTGCGGGTCGATGGGCATACGGATAACAAACCCATTCATACGGATAAATTTGACTCTAACTGGGAGCTTTCAGCAGCGCGCGCGATTTCGGTTATCAAATTTCTTATCAAGGAAGGAATTCCTGCTCAACATTTGGCGGCTGCTGGCTTTGGAGAATTTCATCCCCTTGAAAAAGGGAAAAATGACGCCCACAATCGACGTATAGAATTAAAACTAGACCAAAGGTAAGGGAGTATGGAAAAATTTTCTGCCACCATCATGAATGCATCACACCTTCCTTCTAACGGAACTCTTGCTTTTAGCAGCGATCACGGGGGATATGACCTCAAAGAGTTCTTAAAAAAAGCTGCTTCTGACTGGGGGTATACAACTATTGATTGTGGAACCCATTCACCGGATTCTGTCGATTATCCTGACTATATCGAGCCTGTTGTCAAAGAAGTTTTAAAAGGGGCTTTGGGCGTGATGATTTGTGGGAGTGGGATTGGAATGAGCATTGGCGCCAACCGCTTTAAAGGAATTCGGGCGGCCCTCTGTATGAATAATCACATGGCGCAACTGGCCCGCACCCATAATAACGCAAACGTGCTCGTTCTTGGCGAACGTCTTATGGGTAAGGAAGAATCTTTGTCTTGTCTTGATACTTTTCTAAATAATACGTTTGAAGAAGGGCGTCATACACGGCGAGTAGAAAAATTGGATGAGTTTGGGTGTTAAAAATCCTTGATTGGCCATTTCAAATAAAAACGTGACAATTCCCATAAATATTGATACAGCTTAACAAGAATAGAAAAAGTATTGAGGAAGTTGTAGAATTATTTCCCGATTTGTCATCCCCGAGCGATCATTGTCATGCTGAACTCGTTTCAGCATCTCGTTCTCAAAGAGATCCCGGGTCAAGCCCGGGACTAAAGGTTTGGGATGACAGCCGAGGGGATGACAAGCCGCGAAATAATTCTACGATTTTCTCTGTTGTCAAAATTAAGTAGGTTTTAAAAAATGCAATTAGATCCAAGTAAGTTATATTTTCTCCCTTTAGGTGGATCGGGAGAGATCGGAATGAACCTCAACCTGTATCACACGCAGGGAAAGTGGCTGATGGTCGATTTAGGGGTGACTTTTGATCAAACGCCTGGGGTTGAAGTCCTGATGCCAGACCCTCAATTTATTGAAGAACATGTCCAGAATTTGGTGGGGATTGTTCTGACCCATGCCCATGAAGATCACATTGGGGCCGTTCCTCACCTTTGGCCACGGCTCAGATGCCCTCTTTTCGCAACTCCTTTTACAGCTGAACTATTGCGTTACAAGCTGAAGGAAGCGGGTTTGAATCCTCCCTTGCATGAGGTTCCTCTTTCAGGGGGCGTTGATATTGGTCCTTTTACCATTGATTTTATTTCCTTAACTCATTCTATTCCAGAGCCCAATGCCTTAGCCATTCGAACGGCTGCGGGAACCGTTGTCCATACAGGCGACTGGAAAATTGACCCAGATCCTTTGATCGGAGAGCCCACAGACGTTACAGCTTTAAAAAAGCTGGGGGATGAAGGGGTGCTAGCCCTTGTATGTGATTCCACCAACGTTTTTGTTGAGGGGAGGTCTGGCTCTGAAGGGGTGATCCGGCAAAAACTGATTGATCTTATTGGAAAATTTCCTGGGAAACGGGTGGTTGTTGCTTGTTTTGCCTCCAATGTCGCCCGTGTTGCAAGTTGCGCTGAGGCAGCCATGGCTCATGGACGATTCATGGGCCTTGTTGGCCGGTCTCTCCATCGTGTCGATGAGGTCGCGCGTAAGCTTAACTATTTTAAAAAATATCCTCCTTTTCTGAGCCATCATGATGCGGGCTTTTTGGACCGCGATGAGAGCCTTCTGGTATCTACAGGGAGCCAAGGAGAACAACGGGCGGCCCTTCTGCGCATTGCAAAGGGAGAAGACAAACACATCGCTCTTGAAAAGGGAGATGTGGTTATTTTCTCGTCTCGTCAAATTCCTGGGAACGAGAAAGCCATATCTGCTTTACAAAATCTACTCGTTCGCAAAGGTATTCAAGTGATTACCGCAGATGAGGAAGAAATCCATGTCTCCGGTCATCCTTGCCGTGATGAGCTGTTGGATATGTACTCATGGGTACGTCCTAAAATTGTGGTGCCCGTGCATGGAGAAGACCACCATATCCTTGAACAATCTCACTTGGCCTTGAGCCATAAAGTCCCCTACACCATTCCTCCGCGAAATGGTGACCTCATCGAGCTTACGGAGAAGGGCCCTAAACTTATAGACCAGGTTCCTTCTGGACGGTTGGCCCTTGATGGGAAGCGGCTTATTTCCTCAAAAGGCACGGTGATGAATGACCGCCACCGTCTTATGAGCACAGGGCATGCCATTGTGACGTTGGTTTTAAAGGGAGCAAAATCTTTCAAACAACCCCCGTCCGTCCTTTTAGTAGGAGTTACGGAAAATGAACACATAGATGTTCTCTCTTCCCAATGCGTTGGGACCATTGAAGAGGGCTTTCTTTCTCTTCCCCTAGAAGACCGGGGAGACGACGAAAAAGTTTCAGAAATGGCACGTATCGCCACACGACGGACGCTCTCAAATTATTATGGCAAAAAAACCTTAACCCACGTGCAAGTGATTCGGGTTTAATATTTCTCCTTAATGGGGATAATGACAAGACAAGAAATAACCAGTGAGAGGATGATTGAGCTAAAAGCAAAGGTGTATTCAGCAATTGAATAAGCCCGTACTCCGTTAGAAAAACCTCCTTGCCACGCATAATCTAACAGCCATCCAATAAAAGGCATGAAAATTACGCCGCTCAGCATGCACATCATGTTGTGAAATCCACCGGCTGTTGCGCTTGCTGATAGAGGATTCAAGCTGCATGTCATGGAGAATGCCAAGAATTGGCCGCCTAAAAATACACCCGTCAGAAATAAACATCCAACTAAAAGCCAAAGTGGCATGCCAGGGATATAGAAGATGGCAGAGAGAAGGAGAAGACTCCCAAAAGTTGAAATAAAGACAGTCGACTTATAAGCCTTAAGGAAATTACACAAGAAAGGAAACAAAGGTGATCCTAAGCCAAGCCCCACCAGCATTGCTGAGTTGATGGTTGCTGCCGTTGGTTTATCCAAGTTATAGGCCGTCATCAAGTAGGGCGTTCCCCAGAGATCGGTAAAACCAGATAAAGGCACATACATAAGCCCTCCATAGGCTGCAATGAGCCAACTTTGTGGTTTACGAATCACTTCAAGGATGCTTGTTAAAAGACCTGATTGGGGAAGGTGCGCTTCTTTGTCTCCATGGCTTTTAAGAATTTCTTTTTCTAATGCATCTGGTGGGGTATCTCTAACAATGCTCCATCCAAGAGCGGCAAGAGCAAATCCAACAAACGCAACAAACCACATGGCTTGACGCCACCCATAGGCTTCAACGAGCCAAGCGAGAGGATAGCCCGCTGAAACGCCACCCACGGTTCCAAGGGCAACGGTTAATCCAATAATCAATGGCAATTTATGAGATGGGAACCATAAGGTCCCAAGCTTGAGACAACTGAGAAATCCCATAGCAGAGCCCACACCAATAAGGGCTCTTCCAAAAGCAGCAATGTAGATGGAATCTGCCATTGAAAATAGTAACGTCCCAAGACTACAAACGATGGCAGCAAAAGTGAGGACGCGTCGAGGCTTAAAGAAATCCATCAAGGTTCCACCAGGAACTTGCAAAGCAGAATAAGTGTTATAATAACAGCCGGATAAAATTCCTAAGGAACAGGCGTCCACTTGAAAAGCAAGCATAAGATCATCAGCCATGACATTAGGAGATCCCCGGAGCATGAACTGATAACAATAAAAAAGAGCCGCGCATCCCCAAATCAGCCAACTTTTTGAAAAATTCAATTCATCTGTTTTTAGAGATTTCTTAGATTTTAGCGACGATGAAACCATGATAAACTCTCTTATTCTTGCTCCAAAAAATGTAACTTTAAAGGGGCTTCCATGTGAGGTCAATTATGAATGTTTCCTAGTTAAGAAAATCTTAAAATTTTAAATATAATGTGTCATTTCAGGATTACCCTTCTGCTCACCAATAGGAGGGGTAGTATGCAAAAAACGAAAATGATATGGAAAACGAAAGAACACCAGACCTAAAAATGACACAAAAAACGGAAGACTTAAGCCACTCGCATGGGGAAGTACGAAACCTTCAAGAATTTTGGGAGGCGGATGCAGCTATTGCCCGCATAACTGAAATTTATAATAAAAATACGGCGCTTATTCGTAACTCTTTGCTCAGTATTGCTGAAGCAAAAACCTTACCTAAGAAACTTCCCTCCCTCAGTGCAGCAACCTACCCGTATTTGGGAATAAAAGTAACACGCCATGATCTCAATGTGGATGGGCGTACCGCCTTTGGAGCGGTTATGGAAGCGGGTACTTATGGAACAACGCTGACCCGACCCGATGTTTTTCATAGCTATTATAAAAAACAAATTGAGCTGCTTATAAACCATCATCACGTTCCGGTGGTGGTGGGGGAGAGTAATTGGCCTATTCCCCTCCCTTTTGTTGAGGAGTGGGATTCTGTTGGTTTCCAGCCTGAGAAGTTTTGGCAAAGTCCCATTGAATTTGCGCTCCCTAATCTTAGTGTTGTCGATGATAGTATTGTGAATGGGACGTACACGGTTAAAAAGGGGCACCCCCTTCCCCTTGCCCTTTTTACAGCTGAACGCGTTGATTATTCCTTAGGACGGCTGCATCATTATTGTGGAACTGCTGCAAAGCATTTTCAGCAATTTATTCTTCTGACAAACTATCAGCAGTATGTAGATAAATTTATTGCTTACGCACACAAATGCCTTGAAGAAAGCGAGGATTATATCGCTCTTGTTGAACCTTGCGATCACGTAACATTAAATCCTCGTGAGGTTTCTTCACAATCGATAGGCCCTAAACCTTCTGGACTTCCTCAAATGCCAGCCTATCATTTGAAAAAGAAAGACAACCAAGGCATCACTTTTATTAATATTGGCATCGGTCCTAGTAATGCGAAAACAATTACGGATCACTTAGCTGTTTTGCGCCCCCATTGTTGGCTTATGTTGGGTCATTGTGCGGGGTTGCGGCGTAGTCAACGCCTGGGAGACTACGTTCTAGCCCACGCCTATGTTAGAGAAGATCAAGTATTAAACCACGATCTTCCGTCTTGGGTTCCCATTCCGCCTATCGCTGAAATTCAACAAGCCCTTCAACAAGCTGTTGCCAATGTAACAGGTGAGGAAGGGGTTAACTTAAAAGGACGCATGAGCACAGGAACAGTGGTCACAACTGATAATCGCAACTGGGAGCTGCACTCTCAGGAACTCATGAAGCGTTTCCGCCAAAGTCGTGCCATTGCCTTAGATATGGAATCCGCCACTGTTTCTGCCAATGGATTCCGTCTGCGTGTTCCTTATGGAACTTTGTTGTGTGTTTCAGACAAACCCATTCATGGAGAATTAAAACTTCGCGGGATGGCTCATAATTTTTATCGAGAAAGCATTGAGCAGCATCTATATATTGGCATTGAAACCATTCGTATTCTTGAAGAAGAACTTAACAAGGGTGATATTGCGGTCCATTCACGTAAGCTACGAAGCTTTGATGAGCCCCCCTTTCGGTAACGTCACGCGCTATTCCACAAGAGACACACTTCTAAGATTTTACATTTATTATTCTATATAAAAATTTTATTATGGAAAATATTTTTTTAAAATGGCCAAT
>CANGTV010000060.1 GCA_947457015.1 Alphaproteobacteria bacterium
AAGCTCATAAATATTTAAGAGAGTTAAAAGAGAGATTAGAGAGTGCAGCAAAGAAATTTTATGAAGCAAGAAAATTTTTTGACATGCAATCTCAGAACAATAGTTCTCCAAATGAAATGAGTACCCCTCAGAATTCCAAAAAACATGTTGTTGCATCACCTTTAGGCAGAGAACTTGGAAATCCAACTGCACAGCCGATCGTTAGAGCCTCTACAGTGGTAAAAAGCTCTTCTGCTGCTCCTCAAAATCCTGCAACGGGAAGTATAGTACATTTAGGTTCTGCATCAGCTACCACCGCGTTGGCATCACCTCCAGGGACGAATCAAAATCAACCAAAGCCTAGCATTTCAGGAAAACTTGGAAATCCAACAGCACAGACGATCGTTAGACCCTCTACTTCGGATTCCCTACCCTTGCCATCACCTGTAGAAATCTCTCATGCTGCTTCCGTGGCTACTTCAGGGATAAAAACCCAAAACGCAGTAAAATTGGCCGGTCGTGAAATTGATCCTAAAGAATTAATTGAGCAAGCTAATGCGCTTAAGGATAATAAAAAGCGTTTGCCTGAGAGGATAGAGATATACAACAAGGTGATAGCGTTGACTGAAGAAGACAATGTCAATAATCCCGAATTGTTAGTTCAGGCACATCTTGGGCTTGGATATTGTTTAAAGGGGAATACTGATTATTTTACGCAAGCCCTGAAAATAGCTAGAGAAAATGAAAAAAAGTGCATAGCGTTCGATGCGCAAATATTTGTTAAAATTTACAGAGCTCTTGGAGATTATTCATGGAGCAGAAATGAAAAAGTCGAATATTATCAAGAAGCTTACAATATGATGCCGGAAGGATATCAGCCCATGGAGAAAGTCCGGCTGCTTCAAAGATGGGCGGACGCATATGTTATTCGTGAAGAACCGGACTACCCTGAGGCATTGAATTTACTCACAAAAGCAAAACATATAATCGATAATTATACTGGAGAAACTTTAATTGAATTTCATAATTTACAAAATCAAGTAAATAGAGCGATCAATAGAGTAAATAAATTGATTGCCCGTGGTAAAAAATCTCCTGGTTTTGAAGCCAGTTCCGTTAAAAAAGCCTCAGCGGCCTCATCAAATGTGAATTCCAGCTCTAAGCCATTGCCTATGTCTGAGTCTGTCTCGACAGTTACGTCAGCGCCAGTGCCAGCATCTGCAGAGACGACTCAAAAGCAACAAATGCTCACTGGGTCTTTCTCAAAACCTGGGACGGAAAGTAAAGCACCAGTAGGCTCAAGTGCAGTGCAGGCATCTGTAGCTGCACAGAACCCTGGCGTCAGAAATGACGCCTTGGAAACAAGTGTTCCTGCAACATCCACAGGCGCATTGACAAGTAATCAAGCTGGGAGTCCTTCCAAACACCCTTTTGAACCAACCGTTGTAAGTTTTCATCCTATAGATATTCCTAATGTCTTAAATCCTTTGAGAATAAACCCTACTCTTGAAATTGATCCTCGATCATTATCGGTTTTAATAAATCTTGGCCTTGTTTCTCGAGGGATCAGTACAAATTCCAACAATGATTCTTCAGATATACAAGGTAGATCATGGGATACTCCCACTGCAACAACACCAGGAAGTGGCCCTAGTGATAGATTAGCTAAGGAGGCATCAGGTCAAGTTATTAAAAAGATCAGACCGAGTTTAACACACATAAATCTTGAAAAGAAAAAAAATGAAGGTAGTAAAAAACAAGCAGCTCCGCAATCTTCCCATCAAAAAGTTAAGCTAAAGAAGCATCAAGAACCTGTCAGACTGAAAAGCATTCCTGGATATTCCTCTCTTCAACAAGGCAAATCTTCGTTAGATAGACAAGGTAGATCATCAGATACTCCCACTGAAACAACACCAGGAAGTGGCCCTAGTGATAGATTAGCTAAGGAGGCATCAGGTCAAGTTGAAGATGAAAATACTAGAAAGCTCAGAAATCTTGCAAAGCTCAGAGAGAATTTAAAGCTCAGAAATCTTGTACAGATGGCAAAGGAACGTAGGAAAGGTCAAGCAGATCCGAAATCTTCCCATCACAAAGTTAAGCCAAAGAAGCCTCAAGAACCTGTCATACCGGAAAGCATTCCAGAAGATTCTCTTTCTAAACAAGGCAAGTCTTCGTTAGATAGTGGTTCTCAGGGGGATGAGCACGCAAGCAAAGAAGAAGAGGCAGTTCTAGTTTTTTATAGGGATGGAGCTAGTCCCGAAGATAGAAAAAAAGCTGCTGAATTTTTTCAACGTGCGGCAGATAAAAACTATCACCACGCTCAATACATGTTGGGTATTTGTTACGAATACGGATTAGGTGTTCCCAAGGATGCAAAAAAGGCTGCTGTGTTATACAAACTTGCTGCAGATCAAGGAAATTCTAATGCACAATGGGTTTTGGGAAATTGTTACAGATTTGGCGACGGGGTAGAGAAAGACTTAAAAAAGGCCATTGAGTTATACGCACTTTCAGTAGATGCAGGAAATCCTGGTGCACAAACCAATTTAGGTCTTTGTTACGAATACGGAGAGGGCGTTCCACAAGATCTAACAAAGGCTGCTGAGTTATACAAACTTGCTGCAGATCAAAATGATCCTAATGGACAAACCAATTTAGGTCTTTGTTACGAATACGGAGAGGGCGTTCCACAAAATCTAACAAAGGCTGCTGAGTTATACAGACTTGCCGCTGATCAAGGTATTCCTGAGGCACAAATCCTCTTAGGATATTGCTATGAGGCAGGAAAGGGAGTTGAAAGGAATCCGGAGAAGGCATTTGAGTGGTTCGGGAAAGCCGTGGCCCTCTGTGAAGAAATACCAATGGTGTATAAGGGTTACGAGATTCTAGAACACCTTGGTAATCTGTATGCAGAGGGTAAAGGTGTAAAAAGAGATGTCTCAAAAGCTATGGATCTTATTAGAGCATCTATTGAAGCAGGAAATCCATCAGATAATGCTAAAGAGAGACTTGAGGAGCTTCAAAAGGAAACAAAAGGCAAGATTGAACGAGAATTCAGAGGTGCATTTCCTGAGGGCACACCTCCCGAAGCTTCGGAAGCCGTAAAAAAATTTAATGAACAATTTAGAAGTCTTCCTGGCCAACCAAGTGCAGTTGGTCCAGACAAGAAAAAAGACGATCAATCCAAAAATCAAAAGGATATAAAAGAAAAAGAAATCAAACAAAAACAAGCCGCTAAACCTCCAAGTGCTAATGTAAGACATTCTTCGTCTGAACAACAAGAAATGCGGGAATCTGTTCCTGAGAGTGCTCTTCTCCCACAAGACAATGTAGTGCGTAAAAAGCAAAGCGATGCTGGGGGACAACAAGAATCTGCCCTAATATATTTTGAACGTTGTAAAATCTCTGCAGAAGCAGGTAACGTTGAAGCACAATATATATTGGCTCTGTGTTATGAGGAAGGAAAAGGGACCCAAAAGAATCTAGAAACTTCAATTAAGTGGTACAAAATCGCTGCAGAACAAGGCCATGATGAAGCACGATACAAATTGGCTCTGTGTTATGAGGAAGGAAAGGGCGTTGAAAAGGATCCGACCAAAGCCTTTGAATTATATGAATTAACAGCAGATCATATTGATGGGGCATTGATGAAGTTAGCTGCCTGTTATGAAAACGGAATTGGTGTTCAAAAAGATTTGAAAGAAGCCATTGGATTATATGAACTAGCTGCACAAAAAGTTATTTCTGGAGCATTAGATAAATGGAGAAATTTAAAAACAAACATTCCTGGACATTCCTCTCTTCAACAAGGCAACTCTTCTCAAATTTCTGAGCACGAAAGCAAAGAAGAAGATGCAGAATCACTATTCAAGAATGCCTTAGATTTTTATACCGGAAACGGCGTTCTTCAAGATCGAAAGAAAGCTGCTGAATTTTTTCAACGTGCGACAGATAAAAACAACGCTCACTCTCAATACATGTTGGCTATTTGTTACGAATTAGGAGAAGGCGTTTCCAAAGATCTACCAAAAGCTGTTGAGTTATACAGACTTGCCGCAGATCAAGGTATTGCTGAGGCACAAATCAATTTAGGATATTGTTATGAGTATGGTGAGGGCGTCCCACAAGATCTAACAAAGGCTGCTGAGTTATACCAACGTGCGGCAGATCAAAATAACCCTAAAGCTCAAAACAATTTAGGAACTTGTTATAAGTATGGTGAGGGCGTTGAAAAGGATCTGAAGAAGGCATTTGAGTGGTTCGAAAAAGCCGCAGCTCAAGGTATTGCTGAGGCTCAAATCAATTTAGGATATTGTTACGAGGAAGGAAATGGCGCTGAAAAGGATCTGAAGAAGGCATTTGAGTGGTTCGAAAAAGCCGTGGCCCTCTATGAAGAAAGCCCATTGGTGTATAAGGGTTACGCGATCCTAGAGCACCTTGGCTATCTGTATGCAGAGGGTAAGGGTGTAAAAAAAGATGTCTCAAAAGCTATGGATCTTTTTAAAAAATCCATTGCACTAGGCAATTCATCAGATGATGTTAAAAAGAGGCTTGAAGAGCTTCAAAAGGAAGCAAAAGCCAAGATTGAACGAGCTGCTCCAAACGAACCTGTATTCCAAGAGGCATCACAAAAAAATCCTCCTCCTTCTGGTCCTGCTCCAACAGCAGCATTGAAACCTGTCTCTCAAGATTCCTCTCTTCAACAAGGCAACTCTTCGTTAGATAGTGGTTCTCATGGGTATGAGCAAGCAAGCAAAGAAGAAGAGGCAGAGTCACTATTCAAGAAAGGTCTAGTTTTTTATAGGGATGGAGCTAGTCCCGAAGATAGAAAAAAAGCTGCTGAATTTTTTCAACGTGCGGCAGATCAAAATTTAAAAGAAGCTTTGATGAAATTTGCTGCCTATTTTGAAGAAGGAATAGGTGTTCCACAAGATTTAAATAAAGCCCTTTATTTATATGAGCGAGCTAAAGAGAAAAATATTCCTGGGGCATGGGAAAAATGGAGAATTTTGAAATTACGATGTAATAGTCCAGATACTGCTGTGGCTACAGGTAATCCATCAGACCAAGTGAAAGAGCAAAGCGGTAGATCCCAACATAAAGTAGAGAATAAAAATCCTGAGCAACCTCTCAATAAAAAAAGCGATGTAAGTAAAGCAGATATCACCGATCCATATCCGGTGAACAACTCTATCCCGGTGCTAGAGGTCCTAAGGGATTTTCGGGCTGCAGCTTATGGATATCATTACGGGCAAGAGATTCAGAAAATAATTGACAAAAGGACGAGAGAAATGGTCGCGCTCAATAATGAAGGAGAAAACGCTCGATTGAAGGATGAAAAAGAGACAAAAGCTGTCGCTAAATCTGCAACCACGCCACCAAAACAGATGATATCCGCTGCAAATGATACAGCACTTCTCACTGGAAATAGCTCAGAAGCCCCATTAAACGGGCTTATCACCTCTAAAAGTCCACAAAAGTCTGCCTTAGGCAACGCAACTACTACTAACTCATCAGGCTTAGCAGGACGTGCTACAGATTCCGACAAAAATCCTACACCATCTGGAAAGAATGAAAACAAAGATAAATTATCAATATCAACAAAAATCGGAGGAATTCTTAGCCTAAAACCACTTCCAATAACCACGAATTCTTCTCAGCAAGACATGCAAGTATTTGAAACACGCAGACAATCCATCAAGGTTCTAAAAGCTTTAAATAAGTTTCATTTTTCTGAGAACAAAAAACCAAAAAAAATGCGTTTTGTTAAGAATAAAAAAACAAAAAGCTTGCGTGTTATAGTCGACGACCTTCTTAGGCAAAACATCAGTCCTTCGTTAATCGCTGAGTTTCTTATTTGCTATGGTCATACTAACACCGCTTTAGATGTCCTCCTTGACAATAGGGAAAAAACAGATCCAATATTTTTGGCTCAAACTTACGTCATACTTGGCAATCAGACCCCGAAAAACAAAGACATAAATTACAAAAGGGCTCTTGAGATACTTAATGAGCTTGGGGAAAAGGCTGATCCTTCTTTAATGATCGAGGCTCTTCTCGGCTACGCCGATACATATGAAGAAATCGAAGAAAGAGCTATTTATTATGAGAAAGCATATAATATAGTG
>CANGTV010000061.1 GCA_947457015.1 Alphaproteobacteria bacterium
CCACAAACGCTAGCAGTGTTAGGAGACAATCGCGTGAGGAACCAAATTAGTACAGGCGTGTCCCTTTCTGCCCAGTTCAAAGAAGGTTTTTATGTAGTAGGCAATATTAGTGGCGAGATGGGGAGCGGTGAAAAGTCAGGTGAAGCTGTGCTGAGTGTAGGGTATCAGTTTTAGGTCAAACGAACCAAGAATGAAGCAAATCAGAATCTGATCGATGTGAAACTTAAAACCTGCGCAATGCAATATCCCTCAAAGACAAAAGGAGCCTGGAGAGCGCTAAAACTGATTTGTTCGTGGAAATCCAGGAGGAGGAAGTTTTCCTCCCTGAGCGCGTTTTCCAAGCCAAGGCAGAAGTTTTGATTCAAGTCGCGTTTTATCTCCAATTTTCCAGGATAACCCTTCAGAAAGGGTGAAAAATTTTGCGTCTGAGAGTCCGCCGTCCTTATAGCGCTGAAGGATGACTCCTTTTCCCCGAGCCATTTCAGGGATTTCTTCTGTTTTGAAAATTAACAGTTTTCGGTTTTGTCCAATAATTGCGAGGTGATTGCCTGTGACGTCTCGGCAAAGAGCGGCTATAGGACCGTCTACATTCAAGATTTGCTTGCCATTTCGAGTTTGGGCGACAAGGCTTGCACGTGAGGTGATAAAGCCACGGCCATCGCGTGAGGCCACCAAGATTTTCCCATCACTCTCAGGCGCGTGCACCAAGATTTCCAACAGCTCCTCTTCAGGAACCAAATCCACCATTAATCGTAGAGGGTCACCGTGGCCGCGACCGCGGGGGAGCTTGTCGACAGACAGAGTATAAAAACGCCCAAGGGTTGTAAAAATCAGAAGCTTATCCGTCGTTTCTGTTTTTAGGGTGAACCTCCACGGGGCTTGCCCGTGGAGGTTCACACCATGGCAATTCAAAATTGTCATCAAATTGTCATCAAGTGAGAGAGAAATAGGCAGAGTGTTGACATAGGGTCGGAAGAGGTTTCAAGAGTAAAAAAGCGCTTAAATGCTAAATAATCCATGGTGCCCCCGGGGAGACTCGAACTCCCACATCTTTTGGATAACAGATTTTGAGTCTGCCGCGTCTACCAATTCCGCCACAGGGGCCACGTTTCGCGTATCATAGCCATAGGGTCTTTATCGTCAATAGGAAAGTAGACTTATTCTTTAACTCTTGGTGCGCTGGAACCATTCGGGCAGCATCCTTACGAGGATATTATCTTTCAAGATAATATGATGATACAGCCACCCTAGAATATGAAGCCCCACAAACCCGTAAAGGCTATAAGAGATCCAAATGTGGGCTTTCAGGAATGCAGCCGCATAGATATTGGGACCTTGCATTACAGCGGGAATTGTAAAAAGGCCAAAGTAATTAACGGAATAACCGCCTAAAATGGTCATTAAGAGCCCCGTCAGCGGGAAGGAAAACAGAAGCACATACAGAATCCAGATGTTGAGATTCCCTAAAGTGGAAGCCCATCGGGGTGCTTTTTCAGAATCGTGAGGAACCTGATTCATCATACGCCACCACAAGCGAAGAAGAACAAGAAGAAAAAGGCTGAATCCAATTTGCTTATGCCAGGCAAAAAGCGCCCATTTTTGATCGGAATCAGGAATATTTATCATGGTGTAGGCAAGGCTATACTGAATGAGGATCAGAAGAAGCATCCCCCAATGAAACAGCTGCGTAACGCCTCCCCAGCGTGTTGGTGTGTTTTTCCACTTCATGTTAATTCCTCCCTTTTTTCATTATTAAAAATGGTTTGTTTTTTATTCTTCTTCAAATCAACCGCTTCTCTCGCAAAGAGGTATGCCCAAATCGTCCAATAATAAGATGATCCAGGACTTGAATTTCAAGCTCGCGGGCGGCTTTGATAACTTTCCGCGTGATATCAATATCTGCTTGGGACGGAGTAGGATCACCACTGGGGTGATTGTGAACCATGATTAGACTTGTTGCTCCCAACTCAAGGGTGCGCTTGACAATTTCCCGCGGGAAGATGGGAGTTCGATTAATGGTTCCTTGTTGTTGAATTTCGTCTGCAATGACTTTGTTCTTTTGATCCAGGAATAAAAGACGGAATTGTTCTACAGTCAAATGAGACATACGGGCCCGGCAATAGTTGATGATCGACTGCCAAGAATTGAGGGTGGTTTGCGTGTTGGCTTCTTCTCGTACAAGTCGACACGCAGCCTCCTGAATGACCTTGAGGGCTACAATGGTAGCTTCTCCTACACCCGGGATAGACTTGAGTTTTTCTATGTCTGCCTGTAAAAGGCCCGCAAAGCTTCCACAAGTGTCTAAAAGCTTTTTAGCGAGAGGTTTCGTGTCTCCCCGCGGGATAACGCCGAAAAGGAGAAGCTCAATCAGTTCATAATCAGGGATGCTCTTTTCGCCTCCCTTAAGAAAACGATCTCTTAGACGTTTGCGATGTCCGAGATGATCGGTCATAAAGTAAAGATCTCATAGCCTGTTGAGGTTACGCCCAGGCTATGTTCAAACTGGGCAGACAGAGATTTATCCCGCGTCACGGCTGTCCACCCATCGTTCAAGACCTTAATTTCATAGCGGCCTGCATTAATCATAGGTTCAATAGTGAAGAACATCCCTTCCTTAAGCTCTACGCCTGTATGGGGTTTTCCATAATGGAGAACTTCCGGAGCCATATGAAAAATACGTCCTAATCCATGACCACAAAAGTCCCGCACCACAGAAAAGCCCTTAGGTTCAACATAACTTTGAATAGCATGTCCAATGTCTCCCAAGTGAACGCCAGGGCGAACAATTTCAATCCCGCGCATCATGGCCTCATAAGTGACATCAATAAGGCGTTGGGCCTTCAAAGGAATTTTTCCAATGGCAAACATGCGGCTTGTATCCCCATGCCAGCCGTCCACAATAACAGTGACGTCAATATTGACGATATCTCCCGCTTGCAGTTTTTTAGGTCCAGGAAATCCATGGCACACCACATGATTCACAGAGGTGCAAATAGATTTGGGAAAGCCTTTATAATTCAAGGGGGCAGGGATGGCGCCATGGCTTATAATAAACTCATGACATAGGTCATTAAGTTCAAGGGTTGTGATTCCTTCCTTCACGTATGGCGTAATAAAATCAAGAGTTCTGGCGGCGAGGTGGCCCGCTTTGCGCATTCCCTCAAAATCGGCAGCTGTGTGAATGGTAATGTTAGCCATGCTTAAATCCTATGCGATGGGTGATTGTAATCTCCTTTGGACTGACATCGCAAGCATAGACAAGGACCTTCACGCCATTTTCAAGGGCCAATTGCATTTCTTGGCCATAAACGGGATCAATGTCACTTGCAATTTCAAAGCTTGTGCAATCATTTCTTTGGACTACGTATACAACATAGGCCTGATGACCTTGGCGAACCATTTCAGAAAGCTCCCGCATATGCTTGGCCCCGCGAGCTGTAACTGAGCTGGGAAAAACAGCCGTTTCATTTCGTTTTAAATGAACATTTTTAACCTCTACATAGGTCAAAGGCGTGGCAAGCAAGAGATCAATACGGGAGTTTTGTCCATAAGGCACTTCACGCTGCAGGGTGTGATATCCTTGAAGTTCAACGATAACGCCCGATTGGATAGCTTCTTCCACTAAATTGTTGGGGTGGAAAGTGTTTGCTCCCACGAAAGTTTCGTCAACTTCAGCCATCTCCCATGTAAAGGGGAGCTTGCGAGAAGGATTTGGAGACTCGGACACCCAAACAGGAGTTCCAGGCATAGACAGCCCTTGCATGGCCCCTGAGTTAGGGCAGTGCGCTGTAATGAAAGTTCCATCTTCAAACTCAATATCGGCCAGAAATCGTTTGTACCTCTTGATAAGAGAGCCTTTGCGGAGAGGGGTGGGGAATATCATTTGAGAGTCTTATACGCCCACTCAATCCACGGAAAAAGGGCTTTAAGAGAGGCGGTTTCGACAGTGGGCCCTCCCCAAAGGCGGAGAGAGGGGGCTGAACGGATATGTCCCAAGGTATCGTAGGCAACACCTTCTTTGTCCAAAAGAGCCGCGACGGCTTTGGGAAGGTCCCAATTTTTAGGGTCATCCTTAAAAGACAAGCAAAGAGCGGTAGACGATCTCAAAGCAGGATCATGCGCCAAAAAATCAATCCATGGCGTTACGGCAACCCAGGTCTCAACAGCTTTTAAGTTAGCGTTTGAACGGGCGACAAGAGCCGGAAGACCGCCTATACTTTTGCACCAGAGAAGGGCATCGATACAATCTTCTACACACAGAAGCGACGGTGTGTTGATGGTCATCCCCTCAAAAATATCTTTTATAAATTTTCCTTCCTGCGCTAAGAGAAAAAGGCGTGGTATAGGCCAGGGAGGTGTATAGGATTCAAGGCGCTCCACAGCGCGCGGGCTTAAGACGAGCATTCCGTGGCCGGCTTCTCCGCCTAATCCTTTTTGCCAAGAAAAAGCCACAGCATCCATTTTCTCCCAAGGAAAAGGCATGGCAAAAAGGGCAGAGGTGGCATCACAAATGACAAGGCCCGTGCGACTTGACGCAATCCAATCCCCATTAGGAATACAGACGCCCGTTGTCGTACTATTCCAGGTGAGCACCACATCATGGGAAGGATCCACAGCAGAAAGATCAGAGAGCTCCCCGGGGGTTGCCTCAAAAACACGTGTATTTTTTAGTTTAAGTTCTTGGACACCATCATGGACCCATAGCTTTCCAAAGACATCAAAGGATAAAAAGTCAACAGGTTTGGGGCCGAGGAGGGACCAAAGGGCTGCTTCCATAGCATGGGTGCAGGATCCGGGCATCATAGCAACGTGATAGTCTTGAGGGATGTCTAAGACATCTCGCATAAGAGTAATAAGATGGCGGATTCGCTCCACCCCATAGGGGGAGCGATGGGAGCGCCCGAGAGAGGCCGTATTGAGGAGCTCTACGGACCATCCTGGTCGCTTGCTTGTGGGCCCTGAGGAAAAACAAGGATTTTCAGGTTTTAAAGTGGGGCGCATGATGTGTCTCGTGTGAAGAGTGTTTATACCATTTTTCATAAATAGCAGTATATGTTTTCAGCTGTCATCCTGAACCTTTAGTCCTGGTCCTGGATCAAGTCCGGGATGACCCGGGAGCACTTCAGGATCTCATTGACACAGAGATGCTGAAATGAATTCAGCATGACAATGGTGGTGTGGTGTACGCCAGGCACATCACTTTGATTTTATATTTATGACTTTACATGCTTCCTCAGCAAGAGTCCACTTTTCCGAATGGCCATTCGGAAAAATTTATTTGTATTAAAAATAACTATAAACTTAATAATAGTAAAATCATAGACGTGTGTCTAAAGATTAAAAATCACGTCTTCTTGTGATAGGGCAGCAGAATTTTTTTAAGCAGCCGAAAGAAGCAATGCGTATTCTATATAAGTTCAGAAACAAAAGAAAAAAAGTCTTGAAAAAATTTTAAAGTTGCTATACTTAAAGTATAAATATTTTTTCTTTTAATGATGTGAGCTGTACATTCAGCTCTAGACATTGTTAGCTAATTATTTTCATGTTATATTTCTCTTAAAAAAGAGAGGTATTCCATGGACAAACGTCTTTATCCAGTGTCTCTGAAATTTTTCGACTCAGAGATTAAACCATTGATTAAAAA
>CANGTV010000062.1 GCA_947457015.1 Alphaproteobacteria bacterium
AGTAATATTGATTGAATTAAACAAGACTGCCTGTCGTCCCGAACTTGTTTCAGGATGACAGTGGGGGAAAGATGGCAAGTATGAAGTTACGACAATCCTGCCAAGATTGAAATGAAATCAACGATCATTCTCACAGGGTGGAGGATAAGCCAGCTTAAAAGGTTGAACCCCAAAAGAGGAGGGATCAAAAGAAGCCCAAAAATAATAAAAATGCCATAGGGTTCAAGATGAGCCAGGGGGCGTGCTATTCTATCTGGCAACAGGCCAACGGCAACGCGTCCTCCATCGAGAGGCGGCAGAGGCAACATATTAAAGACAGCAAGAGTGACGTTAATAAGAACAGAAAGAGAAAGCATTTCTTGTAAGGTAGGGATGGCTTCTGGAGGTAAGAAGATAAGAAAATGAAAAAGAAGAGCAGAGATGAGCGCCAACAAGAGATTCATAGCGGGCCCTGCAGCGGCTACATAAACACTATCGCGACGGGGATGGCGCAGGCGTGCAAAATTGACCGGAACGGGTTTTGCATATCCAAATAAAACAGGAGAGCCTGTGAGAAGGAGAATTCCTGGTAAAATAATCGTTCCAATGGGGTCAACGTGGCGCAAAGGGTTTAAGGAAATACGGCCCGCTCGCTTTGCCGTATCATCTCCATAGCGTAGGGCCACATACCCATGGGCTGCCTCATGAAGAGTAATAGCCAAAAGAATGGGAAGGCCGAAGATAAGAATGCGCAGAAGAATGTCCATCAGATGCCTTTCATCACGTCAGTCATTTCATTTAAGAGCCCCGAGCAGTGTAAAACCGCATCGCAGCCCGCTTCAAGAGATTTGCGAGCACGCTCTGCGAAGGAGCCGGAAAGAGCATTCATGCCTAAATCATCGCTGACGAGGAAGCCCTTAAATCCAAGCTGACCACGAATAATGTCTTGAATGATAACGGGAGATTGAGTGGCAGGGCGATGAGGATCCAGGGCGGAATAAATGATGTGAGCTGTCATGGCCCACGGGCAAGCGGCATTGGCTTTAAAAGGAGCAAAATGTGGTTCCAAATCTTTCAAGGAGAGATCCACAACGGGGAGAACTTTGTGGCTATCGCACGTAGCCGCTCCATGACCAGGAATATGTTTCATTACAGGGATCACCCCTCCCTCTTCGAGAGCCTGAATGGCAATTGCACCAAGTACTGAGACAACCTGAGGGTCTGTGTTAAACGTGCGGTCTCCCATAATGTCATCCGCGCCTGGGACGTCTATGTCTAGAACAGGGGCGCAATTGACGGTGATGCCGACCTCCCTCAAATCTTTAGCAATATGAGAGTAAGTCTTGTGGATGCGAGCTTTTGCGCCCTCAAGAGATTCTTTGGTTAAATCAACCCGCATAGGGGGATGAGCGTCCCAATGAGGAGGGGTGAGACGTGCGACTCGCCCTCCTTCTTGATCAATAAGAATAGGAGGATTTTTATGATTAACGATGGCTTTTAGCTCTTCAATGAGTGCTTTGAGTTGAGCCTTATCGTGAATATTACGTTTGAAAAGAATAAAGCCCAGGGGTTGATGCGTGTTAAAAAAAGCCTTTTCCTCGGGCGTGAGAGAATAGTCTGAGCAGCCAAAAATAACAGGGGCGGGGCTCTTACGGGACAACACGGCAATCCGTCTTTGCTTCTTTAAGGGTTGAACAAGCGGTTTTGGCGAGGTCTGCGGTTTCAAATCCCCCTGTTCTTAAGCGATAGTAAGTTCCTTGATCCACGCCCATGTCGACCTTTTGAATAATAGGGTGAAGTCCTCCCAAAATATCTTTGTGTTTTTTTGAAAGGCGGGCCCACTCTTCTTTTGCGAGGTCATAGCTTTTTAAAGAGCCCAACTGAATTAATACTTTTCCCTGTTTTAAAGGAGCATGTTTTTCAACAGGGGGGGCTGCGTCAGCTGACGGTGTATCTTTGACGGGCGTTATCTCGTCAAGAAGGTCTTCAATAGAAGCAAGGGAAGAAGATGAGGGGGCAACAGGAGCAGACTCTTTTGCGGCCACTTTTTCAATCTCTAAATCTTCGGGACTATATTGCTCTACCATTTGGACAGGAGGCTGAGTCGAATGAACGAGGGGGGCTTCAGGAACGGGCAGGATGTGTTCAACAGAAGGCTTGCTTTCGTCATTTCGAATACGTCCATAAACTAACTTATCTTGATGGCTGATGCCAGGGACTCCTTGGTCCTCAGCCTTAATTTTAAAAGGAGTTTCATCAGCCCGAACAAGAGGGAGATCCGCCTTGGTAAGGGGAGGAGGAGAAGAGGGGAGGAGGTACCATACACCTACAATAAGGGCAACTATAAGAATAAGAAGTAATACATATCGTAGCGGATTCGGAAAATGAAACCAGCCTTTCTGCTGGGGGTCATCCCAGAAACGATCCTTATTATCAACAGAAAAAGTCATTCTCTCATCTCCTCAACAGGGGTAACACCAAAAATGTGAAGACCTGAGGCAATTATATAAGCAACGCCTTGAATCATCGCAAGGCGTGCTCGTGTTAAGTCGTGGTTTTGAGGAAGAATAAAGCGCAGAAGCGCATCTTCCTTTCCTTTGTTCCAGAGCATATGGAATTGTTGGGCAACTTCATAGAGAAAATAGCACAGACGATGAGGTTCACGCGCAAGGGCTGCAATTTCTACTTGCCGTGGCCAGCCGGCGAGGAGCTTCAAAAGGCGAAGCTCATCTTCATTGTCAAGAAGGTCAAGAGAATGGGCTGGCGTTGTCTCCCATCCTGGTAAAACATCTTGAGCCATTCGCATGACAGAATGACAGCGTGCATGGGCGTATTGAATATAAAAAATAGGGTTGTCCTTCGTTTGTTCTAAAACTTTTTGAAAGTCAAAGTCTAAATGCGTGTCACTCTTACGACTAATCATCATAAAACGATAGGGATCTTTACCTACCTTATTAATAACTTCCTGAACTTCAATGAAGGTGCCGGCCCGTTTTGACATTTTGAAGGGCTTGCCTCCCTCCATAAAGTTCACGATTTGACAGATAATGACATCAAGATGCCCTTTGCCTTCTGTAATTGCGGTGACAGCTGACGTAACGCGCTTGACCGTCCCGGCATGATCAGCCCCCCACACATTAATCATTTTGGAATAGCCTCGTCGGAATTTGTCATAATGGTAAGCGATATCTCCCGCAAAATAGGTCCATGATCCATTTGATTTTTGGAGGGCACGGTCGACGTCATCTCCAAATTGAGTAGAGCGGAAAAGCAATTGAAGGCGAGGCTCCCAGTCCTCTACCACTTTTCCTTTAGGGGGCTCAAGAATGCCTTCATAAATGAGGTCTCGATCCTTAAGCGTCTTTATAGCGGCTTCAACAGCACCACTTTGATGAAGTTCCGTTTCAGATGTAAAAACTTCATGAGCAATACCCATGAGAAAGAGGGCCTCCCGAATTTTTGTCATCATGGCGTTAATGGCAAATTCTCGGAAAGGATCAATCCAGTCTCTTTCAGGAAGGGAAAGCCACTTGGAGCCATCTCGCATCGCAAGAGCTTCTCCCACTTCTTTGAGATACTCTCCGGGGTAATAGCCCTCAGGAATGGCCTCAATTTTTTCTCCAAGGGCTTCTTTGTAGCGAAGATATGTAGATTGTGCGAGCTTTTCTGCTTGGCCACCTGCATCATTGACATAGTATTCTCGTAAGACGCGGTATCCTATTTTTTCAAGAAGATTTGCAAGAACATCAGCAATAACGGCGACTCTCCCGTGCCCTGCATGGATAGGGCCTGTGGGATTAGCGGAGACATACTCAAGATTAATTTTTTCTCCAAGACCAAGGGTGGAAGATCCATACTCCTCTTTTTGAGCGAGGATCGTGATAAGGTGTTGATGCCAAAAGGTAGGGGAAAGTTTTAAATTTATAAAACCAGGTCCCGCAACGGATACATCCTCCACAAAAGGGATGGTTTTAAGGTCTTCTGCGATAAGAAGAGCGAGTTCCCGAGGGTTTTTTTGAGCGGCCTTTGCTAAAATTAAAGCTGCATTTGTTGCGATATCTCCATGGGTTGGATCGCGAGGGGGCTCCGTTGTTACTTTTTCCACCTCAAGAGAGGGAGGTAAAAATCCTTTTTGAACAAGGGCTTCTAAGGATTGTAAGATTTTGCCTTGAAAGGCTTGAAAAAAATTCATTTGATACACCATTATGTTTGAAAGAGTTTTACCACAAAAAGAATAGCTCTTCCAAGAGAGGATCTAGATGGTGCTTTTGTGGGGTAATTTGTAAAAAATACAGCCGTGATATTGACAAATCGTATAGTTGTAATTAAATAGATAGTACATTATTAGCGTTTTTGAAAATGGAGATTTGTTGTGAAGAGTAATGTTTTAAAAAAGTTTTTAAGCGGTGTATCTGTTGTGGTCGTGTCTTTGTTGGCAACGAATCCTTCGTCAGCATATTCTTTAGGAATGCGCCTTCCAGGACTTGGGGGAAGAACCTCTCTTGCCTCCTGGGGCAGGACGTCTTTTGCGCCCTCTCTCACTTCTTTGGCTGGAAGAACCTCTCTTGCACACATGGGAGGAAGAACCTCTCTTACATCCTTGAGAAGGACGCCTCTTGCTTCATCTCTCACTTCTTTAGGAGGAGGGAGATCCTCTCTTACCTCTTTGGGAGGGAGAAGCTCTCTTGCATCCTTGGGCAGGACGTCTTTTGCGCCCTCTCTCAGCTCTTTAGGATGGAGAATCTCTCCGTTATCTCTTCAGAAGAATCAGCTTAGTGTGGCAGCGCTAAAGCCTATAGCACCTAAGGTGTTGCCAGCGGGTCAGGTTCCCTCCCTGCAAAAGGCTCTTCTTATTGAAAATCAGAGAGCTGCTGCTGCAAGGAACCAAGTTGTTCAGCGCCAACAGGCAGTAGTTCGTCAGCAAGAGGTGGTTCGCCAACAGGCAGTAGTTCGTCAGCAAGAGGTGGTTCGCCAACAGGCAGTAGTTCGTCAGCAAGAGGTGGTTCGCCAACAGGC
>CANGTV010000063.1 GCA_947457015.1 Alphaproteobacteria bacterium
CGCGATATTTATGATGCTTTTTTGTGTGCCCGCGACGTCTTTCACGAGGTCGACGAAGCTCTCCAACAAAACCTTACCAAAATTATCTTTGAAGGTCCTGAGCCAGAGTTGACCCTCACAGAAAACACCCAGCCCGCCCTTATGACCGTGAGTCTCGCTTTGATGCGTGTTTTAGAGAAAGAAGGAGGACTCTCTCTTCCCCTCTCTGTCTCTTATGTGGCTGGTCATTCTTTGGGAGAGTACTCAGCTCTTTGTGCGGCAGGATCCTTGAGTTTGACTGATACAGCCCGTCTTTTAAAAATTCGTGGACAAGCTATGCAAAAAGCAGCCCCCCTTGGCGAAGGAGCCATGGCGGCTCTCCTCGGCCTTGACCTAGAGGCTGTTGAAAAAATTGTAAAAGAAGCCGCACAAAACCAGATTTGCCAAATTGCCAATGATAACAGCCCCGGCCAAGTGGTGATTAGTGGCCACTTAGAAGCCATTGAGCGCGCTATGGAGCTTTCCAAGGACTACGGCGCAAAGCGGAGCATTATGCTGAACGTGAGCGCCCCTTTTCATTGCGCCCTTATGCAACCTGCTCAAGACCGAATGAAAACCGCCTTTCAAGCTGTTCACGTGTCTGATCCTTCTATTCCTGTCATCGACAACGTCTCGGCTGAGCCCGTGCACAAGGGAGAAGACTTGAGCACTCTTCTCACCCAGCAAGTCACAGGCCGTGTCCGCTGGCGTGAAAGTATTATGCGTATGGTTGATTTGGGCGTCCACACAACCATTGAAGTAGGCGCGGGAAAAGTTCTTACGGGGCTTTCAAAGCGTATTGTCCCCTCTCTTGAGGCCTTCGCCCTTAACACACCTTATGAGATTGACGCGTTTTTAAAGAATGACATTGCAGCGTAAAGGAGGAACCATGTTTAATCTTCACGGAAAAAAGTCCCTTGTCACAGGCGCAACGGGAGGACTCGGCGCTGAAATTGCTCGCGCTCTTCATCGCCAAGGCGCATCTGTCGTTCTTTCAGGGACACGAAAGGAAAAACTTGACGCCCTGGCTAAGGAGCTGGGAGAGCGCACTTACGTGATTCCGTGTGACCTTTCAAATCCAGAAGAAACGCAACGCTTGATTCCAGAGGCAGAAGCTGCTTTAGGCGGCCTTGATATTCTGGTCAACAATGCAGGTCTCACCCAAGATGGACTCATGCTGCGCATGAGTGATGAACAATGGTCAAAGGTCATTGAGGTGAACCTCACTTCCTGCTTTCGTCTCTCTCGGGAGGCCATTAAAGGCATGATGAAACAACGGGCAGGCCGGATTATCAACATTACCTCAATCGTCGGCATTACAGGTAACGCGGGACAAGCCAATTATGCGGCCTCCAAGGCAGGGCTGATTGGCCTCTCAAAATCCTTGAGCGCTGAAGTCGCAACGCGCGGTATTACAGTCAATTGCATTGCCCCTGGGTTCATTGAATCTCCGATGACATCTGTTTTAAATGAAAAACAACGCGAAAAAATCTTAAGCGCAATCCCCCAAGGAGAAATTGGCGTACCGCAAGACATTGCAGCAGGCGTCGTCTATTTAGCCAGCGATGAAGCCAAATATGTGACGGGGCAAACCCTCCACGTCAATGGTGGCATGACGATGGTGTAGTTTTTAATATTTTTATTTTCATGTTGTTTTTTTACATTCTTGCCTAGCCAAACAAATAAGAATATGATAGCTAGCTATAAGTGAAGAATAAGATAAAAGGTTTTGTCTATTCGATGATATTGTCAACCAGTTAAGGAAGAGAATTAAATGAGCGACGTTGCAGCACGTGTAAAGAAAATTGTCGTTGAACATTTGGGCGTTGATGACGACAAAGTCACAGAAAATGCAAGTTTTGTGGATGACTTAGGCGCCGACAGCTTAGATACAGTTGAACTCGTTATGGCTTTTGAAGAGGAATTCGGATGTGAAATCCCTGATGAAGCTGCCGAAAAAATCATGACCGTTAAAAACGCTATTGATTACGTCTCTGAGCGCGCGTCTAAATAAAATTAAGGTGTCACATTGAATATGCGTCGTGTTGTTGTTACAGGCTTAGGCCTTGTTACCCCCTTAGGAAATGGTGTTGAACCTTCTTGGAAACGCCTCATTTCTGGAGAATCAGGAATTCGACGCATTGACACCTTTAATGCAGATGACATGCCTTCAAAAATTGCTGGCCTTCTCCCTCAAGGGGACGGTCCAGGTCAGTTCAATTTCAATGACTATGTCCCTCCTAAAGACCGCCGTAAAATGGATGATTTTATCATCTATGGCATTGCGGCTGCGGAAGAAGCTCTGAAAGATTCAGGCTGGGTTGCTGAAACGGAAGAAGACCAAGAGATGACGGGTGTTATGATTGGCTCCGGCATTGGGGGGCTTGCGAAAATTTGTGAAGCCGCCCTTACTTTCAAAGAGGGAGGGCCTCGGAAAATGAGTCCTTTCTTCATCCCTTCTTGCCTCATTAACCTTATCTCAGGTCAAGTGTCCATTCGTCATGGCTTTAAAGGCCCCAATCATGCCGTTGTAACCGCCTGCTCAACGGGCGCACATGCAATTGGAGACGCGGCTCGTCTTATTCAATGGGGAGATGCAAATGTCATGCTGGCAGGCGGCGCTGAAGCTGCTGTCTGTGACGTTGGAGTGTCCGGTTTTGCCGCCTTAAGAGCTCTTTCAACAAATTTTAATGACACCCCAGAGAAATCTTCCCGTCCTTGGGATCAAGCGAGGGATGGCTTCGTTATGGGTGAAGGATCTGGTATTGTCGTTTTGGAAGAATATGAGCACGCAAAAAAGCGCGGCGCAAAAATTTATGCTGAAATTATAGGATACGGCCTTTCTGGTGATGCTCACCATATCACAGCACCCGCAGAAGATGGCAGTGGTGGCTATCGAGCCATGCGTAATGCCCTTCGCCGAGCTGGAATCACATCCGATGATCTGGGATATATCAATGCCCACGGTACAGCTACCATGGGAGATATGATCGAGCTTAATAGCGTCAAGCGCCTTTTCAATGGGAATACAGAAAAGATATGTATGTCCTCCACAAAATCCGCTATTGGCCATTTGCTA
Source organism: Alphaproteobacteria bacterium (assembly GCA_947457015.1). Lineage (GTDB taxonomy): Bacteria > Pseudomonadota > Alphaproteobacteria > UBA9655 > UBA9655 > UBA9655. The sequence goes on from CANGTV010000063.1 coordinate 3,098, forward strand.
GGAGCAGCAGGAGGCGTTGAAGCTATTTTCTCTATTCTTGCCTTAAGAGATGGGATTTTGCCTCCTACCTTAAATCTTGATAACCCATCAGAAGGATGTGAAGGAATTGATCTTATCCCTCATAAGGCAAAAGAAAAAAAGGTCAGCTACGTTATGTCCAATTCCTTTGGCTTTGGGGGTACTAACGCGTCTCTCGTGATGGGAACAGTTTGAGATCACTTTTCTCTAAAAAGGGCCTCACGTACTTTGTTTCATTCTCTCTTTGCGCCTTTATCTTCTTTGGGATAGGCATCTCCTATTGGTTCCAGCACCCTCACCATAACAAAAGTACAGTGGTTCTTATTCCAAAAGGAGCTTCTCTTACTCAAATCGCGTCTCATCTGAACACGCAAGGAGTGTTAGATCTTCCCCTACTCTTTAAAGCCTTTTTGTATGGAACGAGAAGTTGGAAAGACCTAAAAGCAGGAGAATATTTTATCCCTGAGGCCATATCTCCCGCCCAACTCATTTATATTTTGAAAAAAGGGGACGTTATCCTCCACCCCGTGAGCCTCATTGAGGGAGAGACAAGCCATTCGCTTGTCCAAAAACTTCTCGCCGACACCCGGTTTGAGGGGGCCTGTGACATCCCTCCTGAAGGAACCATCCTTCCAGAGACCTATCATTTTCCTCGAGGAACCATTCGTTCTCACATTATTGCTCATATGCAAAAAACAATGAAAGAAAAGCTCACAGAGGTTTGGGCGCAACGCCCGTCTACCCACCCTCTGCACTCACCTGAAGAGCTTGTTGTCTTAGCCTCCATCATCGAAAAAGAAACAGCTCTCTCTTCAGAAAAACCCTTTGTGGCCGCTGTTTTTCTCAATCGCCTCAAGCAAGGAATGCCGCTGCAAGCTGATCCCACTGTTCTTTACGCTCTTACGGAAGGGAAAGGCGGCTTAGGACGTGACCTTACCCGCCATGATCTCCAGGTTGAGAGCCCCTATAATACTTATCTTAAGCCGGGGCTTCCTCCCTTCCCGATTGCAAATCCCAGCTTATCCTCCCTCAAAGCAATCGTCTCTCCCGCAGCTGTTCCCTATCTTTACTTTGTTGCTGACGGCTCCGGCGGCCATGTTTTTGCGACAACTCTTGAGGAGCATCAGCAAAACCATGCAGCGTGGAGAAAAGTACAAAAAAAGTCTCAAGAAACAATCAAAAAAAAACCCTCTAAAGGAATTCTTTAGAGGGCTCTATTCAATAACAAAAATAATTACTATTTAGTTTTTTCTTCAGTTGAATTAACAACACGGTGAACTTTATAAATATTTTCACCTATTGTTGGGAGCAAGCACGGCATGTCTTCTAAACTAAAAGCATCTCTATATACTGGATCCAATCCTTCAATGAAATTGAAATATCTTGATTCTTCATTATTTGAGAGATAAAATTTAATTGATGTTTTTAAAGTAGCTCGCAATATTGTCAAAGGCGTAGCGTTTTGATCATCACGAAAGGTCTCTAAATGACCCTTAGATACGCCTTTAAATACATCATCTTTTCGCACTTTGGCAATAATTGGATAGCTTTTTTCCCACCCATCAAGAGCACTTTCGTACTCTTCACTCTTAAGAGCGTGGGCCGACGTACATAAAGCCAAACTGGTCGCAAACACCATAAAATACTTTGTCATAAAACAAATCCTTAAATTAACACGACCCATAATTAATTTAAACTTACAATAAAATCAAATAAAATAATTTTAATAAAATTTTATTAAAATATTAAATACTTAGAGAGAGTGGATTTTTCTTC
>CANGTV010000064.1 GCA_947457015.1 Alphaproteobacteria bacterium
ATTACCCTTGCCCTGGGGCTTGTCCCAGGGAAACCTATGAAAGGAATATCATCATGCGAACTAAATTTCTCCAGACATCAGCCCTACCCCCCTTCAAGCACAAAACGAGCCTGTCCCTCATAGGGCTAGCCAGTGTCTTTACACTTTGCTTCGGGTTGGGAATCGAGCCAGCTCAGGCCGTGCGCGAGGCGACCTTGAGTGTCGACCCGTCGGCTATACCCAGGGCTGACGCCACCAGGGGTGGGAAGCTGATTCTCAGCGCACAGATCCGGCCAACCCCCCCCCTTGCCGGCTGCGAAGGACTTCCCTACGCAGACCTTCCCCACACTTTCACCACCGACGACGACAACAGTTTCACCGTCACGGCGGACGACTTCGATGGCGGCCGCGATACCCGCCTTCGACACGTAAGATTATTCACGGGCGCAGATTTCCGCGAGGTCGAGGAGGGCGATACCCTGCTCCTAGAGCTCCGCTGGGTCTATAAAGGGCCTGACGGTGGAACCGATTCCTCCAACTGCCATCTGACCCGAGAACTAAGAAAAACAGATTTAGCGGGGGATGCAACCGTTAAGAGCGTCCTATTCTCGCTCCTCCCTAACGCTTGGACCATGACCGGGAAGGACACTTGCCAAAGTGCCGCCCCAACCCCAGCCCAGCGCTGAGGAGAAATCAACAAACTAAAGCGAATGCCTCCCCCCAGCTCATGGCCCCAAGAACGAGGCCGTCGGGGGCAGGCCTCGTCCGCTGGTCGCGCGTCCGTCTAGACCGGAGAGTGTTTACCTAAAGACAGAATAGAAAGTTCCCTGGTAACCTTTAAAGTTAGATAGCTCAGTAAGGACACACCAAAGCTTTATGGAAGCAGGTCTACTTGTTTGCATAAATTGGCAAGGTTGTATTGCCGTGATTCCGCCGAGATCCAACCGTAATAATCCAGCTACTAATGACAAAGATATTTTCTAAGATCGGCGTTTAATCGAGATTTTCTTTGCCAAACTCAAGCAATATAGGGCGATTGCAAGCCGTTCCGATAAAACAGCTCAGAACTATCTTGGAGCTATTTATCAGCCGACACACTTGTCTGGCTCATTTGATGACACGCCCTAATCTTTTTTTAGATATTGTAAAAATTCTGCAACGCTTTCTGCTAGCTTACTGGTTACAGATACGAAATTTTTTTGGAAAACTTCTGTATTGTTTTTATTCCCATCCGTATCCGTAATACCCTTGATGGCAAGCATAGGTATCTTCATCAACATACTCACCCAAGCCACTCCCGCAGATTCCATATCGATCACAGCGCATCCGTTTTTTAAAATGATGTCTCGATCTATTTTAGTTGTATCAAAGGAATCACTAGAGCAGATATTCCCTCGTTTAAGATTCATTTTTTGTATAATGTAATCAAAGATCTTAGAGGAGTATCCGCCCAAGCCATACTCTGCATAACAGGGAATAGGAATTCTTCGAGCATGGAAGTAAATTTTTGTACTTGTGTAAATGTCATTAATATGGGCTCCTTTTTCTGAGATACCCCCAGCCGTCCCAACACTTATCACAAGATCCGGATGAAAAAATTCAATACCAAGATATGTTGTCAGGGTTGACGCCTGCGTTCCCACATTTTGAACGTCATAAACAGGATCTTCCCCATTGATAATAAGGAAAATATCTAAGTTAGCATATTTCCCCGCATACCCTTTCATGGGAAGCTTAGGAAAAGCATCGGGAGATTCTTTTAACCCCAGAGTCTTAATAATGGGAGCCGCCTCATCCTCCATAGCCACAACAAGAAGAACTCTTGTGAAGGTGTGCTCAGGAAAAGTATCAGGTGAATTTTTTGGGACACAGCTTTCTGCATTCAAAGAAGCTCCCTGGCAAAGGAGAGATAGTATCAGAAAAACAAATCCTATCCCCTGCTTCATCTTAGATCTCTATAATTATTATTTTCATAGCGGAAGAAGATTCTCTCTCCTATTTTTAAAATACAGCAAATTTAAAAATCAATCAAAAGCTTTTCGGTTTCCAGAAAGAACGATCACTACTTTTTTCTTGCCCCTCATCTTGCAAAAATGCAAAACTTCCCTATATTGTTATCATGTCATCATCTCTCCGCCTGTAAAAAAGGAGTATCCCTATGGGATTAAGTTTAAGCCATATTTTGCTTGTTTTAGTCGCCGTTCTTGTTGTCTTTGGCGCAGGGCGACTTCCTGGAATTATGACGGACCTTGCGAAAGGCTTACGAGCCTTTAAAGATGGCCTTAAGGAAGGAGAAGACAAACCCGCCCTTTTGACACATAAAATTCCACCTGAGAAAGACGCATGAGCCTTGCTGGCTGGGCTGAGATCCTTTTTATCGCCCTTCTCGCTTTTATCATTATTGGGCCAAAAGACCTCCCCAAAGTCCTCTTCGCACTGGGACGATTTATCCGTACCCTCCGCCAACTCTCTTCTGAATTTATGGCTGAGTTTGAAACAATCCATCATGTGAGAGACCTTGAAGAAAAGCAAAAAGATAAAAAGAAAAAGGCCAATCGAAAAATTTGACCTTTCTTAAGATCCTTTATACAATGAAAATATAAAATCTTAGACGTGTGCCTTGTTCTTTTTAAACAATTCTTGACACACCAAGAAACCGCTAATCAGATACGTTTTAGGTATTAACGTGCTTTATACTCCGTTTTCTCTAGAGATCCCTGTTTGAACCGATTTTTCCAAAATCGCCGGGGACCCACTTATCACCTACGACCTAGGTATTGGATGGGTGCGATGACGCGTCCAAATTTTGGCGATAGAACCCTTTTTTATTGCGGATTTTACTTAATGGACCATGGCAGCAATGGCAATCGCCTTCATTGTAACAATGATCATAAGATTCACAATCAGCATCAGTTGTACACGGACCATCCCAGAACAAATCACAAAAACCGCTACAGGAAGCATTTACCGTGCCAATTTGTAATGTGTAAGAGACTAATGAGAACACAAGGATGGAGAATATTGCCTTCTTAAAATTTACTCCATTTCTATCTCGTTCTACCTCACAAATGCGACCCAATCGATAATAATCGTTTCTATTTGCAGTTCCCTTGCATGCATTGCGTTGGTCATCGCAAAACTCGGGAAACGGGTCCTGTTCCACTACAAAGGTGCTAACGCAACCAACAATCTTAAGGATGTTTTTGAACATGCTGCTCTCACTTTTTTTCCTATTTAAATCCCGAAAAACTACTTTTTCAACCCACGTATTATTACATCATTTGATAAAATGATTTATATTTCGTTAACATTCAGAATATGATTGATCTGAGGGAGACGATTCATTTGTTACAAAAAGATGGGGTTATTATGGTATCAAGCCAGGGAGTATTGGCCAGATACGGCTCAAACTATGACGTTGCAACGGCGAAAGAGGGGTAATCTTCTTGACCGCGATCTCACTACCCTATGATTTTTTGATGAGGTAAAGAAAGGCATTGAAAAGATTCATAAAATTCTAGATCTTTAGTTTGACAAAAAACAAAAAGAAAGAAGAATTGACTCATGGATCTCACTGCCCTTCTCGAAAGATATCAAACCCTATTGCCCTGGAACTTGGCAAGAACAAAATGCTTTGTGAGCATGATTTTAGGGGTGATTGTCTCGGGCTCTGTTCAACAGCATAAGACAACCCTTGGTTTCGCAGGGATTTCTAAACAAAAGTCTGTTTGCGCCCGCATTCGTCATTTTCTCAAAGCATTCAACTTTAGCGCTGCAGATTATGCTCGAGCCATTCTGGAGATGACGGGACTCAAGGGATCTCTCACTCTTTCCCTTGATCGCACCAACTGGAAATTTGGACGCGTAGATATCAATCTTTTGGTCCTGGCGGTGCACGTTAAAGACCAGTTTTCCATTCCCCTTTTATGGAAGGCGTTGCCAAAGAAGGGAAACTCAAACACGCTCGAGAGAATAGATCTTCTTCAAATATTTATTGATATTTTTGGAGCTCAAAGAATTGCAGCGCTGACTGCCGATCGAGAATTCATCGGAAAAGAGTGGGTTGATTATTTGATCAAAAACAACGTGCCCTTCTTTATTCGCATCAAGGAAAATCGGTTGGTGGAGTGGGGGGACGGCATGAGGCATATCGCTGTCTTTTTTCAGCACTTAAAGGTAAGGCAAAAGCGTTATATCCAATTTAACATGGATCGACATTTATTGTTTTTTGCAGGGACACAGTCCACAAAAGGGGAGCTTGTCATTGTGATCTCTAATCAAGCACTGGGACTCAAAATCCTGGAAATCTACAAAAAGCGTTGGACGATTGAACTGCTGTTTGGCAATTGCAAAAAGAACAGTTTCAACCTTGAAGACACTCATCTGACCGACCTGAGGCGCATTGAAAAACTGTTCACAGTTGTATGCTCTGCCTTGCTTCTTTGTTTCTTGGTTGGAAAGACAGAGGAAAAAAACTCTCCCACCCCTTTCAAAAAAACAGTTAAAACGCCTGCTTTCTCAACTTTTAGGCGAGGATTTGATGCTTTACGAAAACTCCTTGTTCAAGCCAGGGATCAGGCTTTAAAACTCATCTTATGCCTCCTCGCACCACCTCGAAAAACCAACAAATCTCAAAGTCTTCAAAAAATTATAGGGTAGTGAG
>CANGTV010000065.1 GCA_947457015.1 Alphaproteobacteria bacterium
AGTAAATATTTATCTAATGTTTTGTTAATTACTTTTAATTTTATTGTATAAAAAGTTACTTTTCTATAAAACTTCCATCAAAAATTCAAAGACAGTCCGGCAGAGTACTTTTTAACAACGCATTGAAAATAAAAAAATAGATTTAATCTTATATTTGTGACTTCATTCTCAATTAATTCTTGACTATATTCTGCCTGAGTGTTACAAGACTTAAAATTGACCTAGTAGGATTATTGATTATGTTACTAAGACTTTCTCCTTCGTTTTTATTTTTTCTGACATACTTTTTCGTTTGCTTTCTCTCAGATCCTCGCTTAGAAGCACGCAGAGCTTTAGAAGCCGATGCAAATATTGAATGCCTACAAAGCGATACAACTTATAAAGTGGATGCGCTTGGCAAATGGACGATGGAACTCGATGTCCAACTGAAGGTCCTTAATGAAGCCGGAAGACAGAGCCTATCCGTCTTACCATTCACGTATGATGCCACACGCAGTACCCTAGAAATACTAGAAGCCAAAACAAGCACAAATGGGAAAGACTTTATTGTTTCAAAACAAAAAATAGAAGATAAACCATTAGCGAGTGATCCTCTAGGTCTAAGAGATGACCACCAAATACTTGTCCCTTTTGAACAAGTGAGTATTGGGTCCGTATTACATTTAAAATTAAAAAGAACATTCTTTAAGCCCGATTTTGAAAAATATTTCTATACCTCTATAGAGTTCGGAGAGGACTATTTATGGAAAAACGCAAAGGTGACTATAGAATCTGCTTTACCTCTTTTTTTGAAAGTCAACGATCCACAAGGGCTCTTACAGGTGGTAGACAAAAAAGAAGGAAGCAAACAAGTTTTACAAATAAAGTTAAAAAAACCTCTCCTTCAAGCCCTTGTTGGTGAGTATAATTCTTTCTTGGACCCTCAAACAAAAACCTATGTGTCTGTTTCAACAGAAAAAGACTATGAGAGGCTAGGAAAAATCCAAGGAAAACAATACCATCCTATATTAACAGAAAAATTACCTCCCGTCCTTGACGCCATCCGCATGGCGGCAAGCAAAACGAAAGGCGAAACAGAGTGTATTGATTCTGTGGTATCCAGCTTGATTGAAAAAATTCATTATCTCGGCAATTGGAATTCAGCTGAGGGAAATCTTGTTCCACGCACACTTAAGCAAATAGTCACAACAGGATATGGAGATTGCAAGGAATACTCTGCTTGCGTTGCAGCAATTTTGAACGCACTCGGCTATCAAGCCAAGATTGCTTTGGTACAAAGAGGCCAGATTTATCTGGAAGAAAATAAACTCCCCGGCATTCACCCCTTTAACCACGCCATCGTTAAAGCCATCAGCCCCTCAGGACGAACATATTGGATTGATGCAACAAATATCACCACAATGTCCGACGGTATCTATCCTGACATCGCGAATAGGCCTGTGCTTGTCCTTGATCCCAATACTCCAAAATATGAGTACATTCCTTCTATAGATCATCTCCATGCAAGCTTTAATATTGAGCAAACGATAACTCTAAAAAATGATGGGTATGTCACAACGCAGGGATCTTTTTGTTTGCAAGGAGAAAAAGCGCAAGGGTTTACTCAAGACTTACTCATGAATCAACCCTCTGTTCTGAAAGAGCACGTGATTAAGACTTTATGTCACAGTGCGGACCCTATTAATGCGACGCTAACGTTACCTGAAACTGCATCGCGGACAGTTCAGATGTTGAACGCAAGCTATGGGTATGAAGAAAAAAATACCCTACTTCATACAAACCAAGGATATGCCTTTCCTCTGGAAAGCACATGGTATCAACCTTATGTGGAAACATCTCAAAAACATGAAGGAACCATCTTTGTAGGTCATCCTGAAACGCGAATTAAAAAAACAATTTTTAAGAAAGCTGAAGCTGAGAACCTTGACAATCTCACCTTTTCCATTCAAAGCCCGTGGCTCAACGCAAAACGAGAGATTTTTGTTTCTGAGGAAGGAATTGCAGTTGTTGAAACTGTTGAGAAATTACAAAGCGTTATCTCTGCAAAAGAATTCAATTCCCCTCAATTTGAAGAGCTTAGACAAACCCTTCGCAAATATTGCGACGGCGCAGCTATCATTTTTTCTAGCTTAAGTATGGATGAGACTGACTAAACTCCGTGAACAAAATTAAAAAAGGTTGTCATCCTTGCTTAAGAAGTGCTTAATTTTCGAAGAAAATTCTAGCACTTCTTAAGCGAGGATCTTCTGTGGGGAGGCAGCTTGGATGGAATTTTACGTCTACATTATGACAAATATTTCCAAAACCATGAAATATACCCATATGTTTTAGAAGCTCTCCAAAGAGAAAAAAACCTAAGGCACTGAAAAAGAGAAAAGAAAATTCAACTCATTGAAAGCGTTAATCCCCATTGGGAAGATCTCAGCACCATTGTGAATTGCTAGAAGATCCTCGCGTAAGAAGTCCTAAGTTTTGCTCCGCAAAACAAGGGCTTCTAACGCAAGGATGACAGCTGGGAGAAGTATTATAAAACTTCGTTCACAAACCCTAGCCATGTTCAAAATTTCATAGACACAAGCATAAAAAAACAAAAATATTTAAAAATTTAATTAAAATAAGGATTTGAATTTAAATTCAAAGTATTAAAAACAACAAAATTATGTTGACTTTTCTTCTTAAAAACGCAAAGGTATCTTCACAGTTTCACACATACCATTTGGATCAATGAGGCAAAATTTACTCACACTCATAACCCTTATTGTTTGCTTTATTGCCGCCTGCTCTCTCATTTTTTATATATTTTACAAAGGCGTCTTTCTTCAGAAAGAAAGCCAGACAGAGCTAGCCCAAACATCCTTGGCTGAACCTGAACCTGAGCCAAGCTCTTATGATGAAACTCTTATCATCCAAGAAGGAGATACGCTCGCTAGTATTTTGAATCGCCTCGGAATTTCTTCTTCTCAATCGCAAGATGCTATAAACGCCCTTTCAAAAGTCTTTGAACCCAAAGATTTAAAGGTTGATCAGGAAGTTTACGTTGTGTACGAAGACGCCCCCGATGGAGAGGGATATATCTTGAAATCTCTGTATTTTCAACCAGACATTGATCATGACATAGAGCTTACCCTTACAAACGCTGGCGTTTTCGAAGCCGTAAAACATAAAAAACAGCTTAAGCATGAATACGTGGATATTGGTGGAAAAATTAATATCAGCCTTTATGCAAATGGATTGAAAGCTGGCGCTTCCCCCAAAATGCTTAATGATATGATCAAAGCCTTTAGCTATGACATTGATTTTCAGCGGGATATTCAACCTGACACGGAGTTTTCTCTGTTTTACGACTCCTTTAAAGATGAGTCATCAGGCCTGGAACGTCCTGGGGAGCTTTTATATGCCAAACTTGTTATTGAAGGTAAGCCTTACGAAATCTACCGCTTCCAGCCTCCAGGAGGAGTTCCTGGGTATTATACAGCCCTCGGAGAAGGCGTTAAAAAGGCGCTTTTGCGCACCCCTATTGATGGCGCACGTCTCTCCTCAGGCTTCGGCAATCGCAAACATCCCATTTTAGGTTTTACGAAAATGCACAAGGGTGTCGATTTCGCAGCTCCGAAAGGAACACCCATCATGGCTGCAGGAGATGGTGTTGTCGAACGTTGCAACCGTTATGGGGGGTATGGAAACTATATCTGTGTCCGTCATAATGGAAACATGAAGACGGCCTACGCTCATCTTAGCAGATATGCGAAAGGAATCTCTGCAGGAAAAAAAGTCCATCAAGGACAAATCATCGGCTATGTCGGCAATACAGGGTCAGCAACAGGACCTCACCTTCATTTTGAGTTGATCCAAAATGGCAAGCATATAAATCCGCAGAAAATCACTCAAATGCCGAACTCTAAGCTCACAGGAAAACAATTGATTGAATTCAAAACATTCATGAAAAAAATTGAAAAAATGAGAAAAGCTAAGGAGAAACCACAAGCGACCGTCGCCCATAATGGATGTATCCTCCTTCAATATGAGGGGAAGCCTCTTAACTTCTCCTCTCCGCTTGTCATCACCTATGTTTTTGATGAGGGGGGAGAAGGGTCGTGTTCCAATGCACATGGTCTAATACCAATTATAGAAAATAACCGTGTTGTCATCCCGAACCATGTCCTCGACTCCGATCGGGGATCATTTCGAGATCTCGTGTCAATACGATCCTGAAAAAAGCGTGTCCCCGCCTGCACGAGGGCACGCGCTCTCTCTTGATCAGGGGATTCCGGATGACCGTGGAGGAGATAGGGCGCTTGTTTATAAGAAATGGTATAACTCATTCTCACCACCCTTCCACCGCGCTTCTTTTTCCTTCCCACGCTCCTTCCTTCCTCACGCACTCTCTCCCCCGCTCCGGATGCTCCCCACTGAACTTACCCCAGAGGTGGTCATAGTTGATTGGACAGGAAAGCAGCCAAGTTAAGCTACATTGGTTAATATTTGTTACGCTGCTTGTCCCATATTCAGGGGGTCATGACCCCCTGAATATGAAGACCTATTATAAACCTCATTTGGCGTTTGTCCATCAAAGGTCGAATGTGGTCTTG
>CANGTV010000066.1 GCA_947457015.1 Alphaproteobacteria bacterium
GCCACATTCAAGTTTGAAGTGCAACACGATGTAAATTTTTAGTGAACGCCTGAAGAGGCGTGCGCCAGTTGAGTTTTTTTCGTGGTGTCATGTTGTAATTTTCCAGCGTCTCATCGAATTCCTTTCTTTCCATAGCGTTGATGTCTGTGTTGCGTGGCAAATCTCGTCTGAGCCTTCCGTTGGTATTTTCAATGCCTCCTTTTTGCCAAGAAGCATAGGGGTCGCAGAAATAGGATTGCAGGCCGAGGCTTTCGAAGAGGGCTCCGTGGGCCGCAAACTCGCCGCCGTTATCCAACGTCAATGTTTTGCGTGCTCCGGGCGGCAGCTCCTTCAGCAGATCAATCAGAGCCTGGGCTGTGTTATGGGCCCTTTTGCTTTGAAGGGGAATGCTCAGCGTGAACATTGTCGTGCGCTCGCGAAGCACGAGTATGTGGCGAGAATTTCTCATAAAAGCCATGAGATCACCCTCCCAATGGCCAAATTCCTTGCCCTTTTGGACGACCTTAGGGCGCTCATGGATGGAGATGCGGTTGGGAATGCGCCCTTGCCCCGCACCTTTACTTTTGCGACGTCCCCGTTTTGCTTTGTGGCGTGGGAGGAACTTCCAAAGCTTCTCTGCACGCTGAGTATCCCCATAAATCCACGCATAAATAGTCTCATGGCTGATCCGCCGGAGGGAGTCTTGTTGGCTGCGCAAATGTCCGGCAATTTGTTCGGGCGTCCAATAGTGACAGCGCAATTGGGTTAACACGAACCCTTGAAGCGCGGCGTCCCGATCTAAGAGGTTCCCACGTAAGCGGCGCTCTTGTGCCTTCTTCTGTGCGGTGTCCGGCCAATACTCACCCGGCGGCGCCGCGTTGCGTTTGAGCTCGCGATCAATCGTAGTTCGCGATCGGCCCAGCCCCAATGCAATCTTCGGTATGGAGGACTCCGATTGCATCAGCTGGGCCAACTTTATTCTTTCTTCATAACTAAACTGTTTGTATTCTCTCATATGCAACCCCTTCCTGTGCTTGTCTCTTCAACAAACACTTTAAGGTGTTGCACTTCATTTTAGAACCGGCCTTGTACATAGATTTTCAGCTAGATTGTAATCAATGGGATTTAGTGACATTACGAGAAGAGCCTGAATAATATCTTCTTTATTAAAATGGCCTTTATTAGAAACCATTCTATTAAGAAAATTAAAAAATTCCTTGCCCTTTAATTCATGTATAGTGCTTTCCTTTTTCATAGAATCATTTAGTTCTTCCCACTTCCTTTCAAAGACCTCGTTTCTTCCACCATTCATCGGATTGAAATTCGGAGGGAATATCAGGCCTAGTTTTATACTCGCCGATATCGGTAATAATGTTGTAGTCCGATTCCAAAGTATCAAAGAATTTTTCTCTTAATGACTCAGGGAATTTTTTCCCGCACCAGGGGCAAAACACCATGGTTATAATGTTATATTGCCTATAAAGTTTTATGTAATATTCCCTAAATAAAGGGTCATAATTTATTGGGTCTCTAGGATCCTCTAGAAACAACTCTATATCTTTGCAACAATAACTCATATAATTTCTCATAGCTTAAGCGGCTTATGGTTCTTCACGTCTTTTAAGAGCCTTGCACCTGTTCGTGGGTCAATGGCATCAATAGGAGTACCATTTCAATTTCATTATGTAATCGATCCCACTGGTAATATTGTCTGTCTTTCCCATCTTTGCCATTACATTCGGAAAGACCAAGTCGTTGTGCCTGCGTTGTGGTGTCTTTGAAAAAGGAGGTTTGTTTCTCTTTTTTAAAAAATCACTTCCTTTCAAAGACCTCGTTTCTTCCACCATTCATCGGATTCAAATTCCGAGGGAATTAATGATTCATTGAAACATGTTATTTCAAGTCCGGTATCATTTTTGATAGCGTCTGCCTTTTCGAAAAACAAAGCCTTCGGCAATTTAGAGCCACACCATGGACAATAATTAATGAGTTGAGCGCCTCCACCGGCTTCTTCTAAATAATCAATCAAATAGGCTCTAACGTCATCGCGGTAATGGAAATGCAACTCTCCTCGTGATAGATGTTGAGACATCTCCTCGCAGCAAAAATCATTTTTTGTCATTTTATGCCTTTTTCAAAACGACCGCTAACTGGAGGTTTATATACACTCCCTGTTACCGGGTGAACTGTCCCCAGATGCGCTCGTGTGCTTTTATCAAAGATCTCTATATCATTATGAGTATAATCCCATTTATATATCTTATCACCCTTCGTGTTTATTTTATATGGCCCTCGATAAGGTTTTAAATCTCTCCAAATAGGGCTTTCGGCCTTAGGAGGGTTGGTGATGCGTTGTGTTCCAGATCCAACCGAAGCCGAACCTCCACTATTCCCTTGCTTCTGATGATAGAAAGTATGGGCTTTTTGGACATGCCCTAAAGCTTTGGCCGCCATGGGGCGTACCATGCAAACCCTTGCGGCGCCAAAGACAATAGGATTCTTAGTGAAGCCCGAGGCAGCGATGGCTACGTTACAAAAACCCTCTACGATCTGGTCTGCATGGTGCTGAGCCCACTGTCCTAAGGAAAGACCAAGTCGTTGTGCCTTCGTTGTGATGTCTTTGAAAAAGGATTCTGCGTAGGGGTGATCTGCGTGGAGCTTTTTGTGATGTTCCTCTGGGAGTTGATCATACGCGGCCATCTCACCCGCAAGGGAGGCCAGCCCATTTTCGTCTTCAAAAATCTCGTTGATCGCCTCATCACTGAGACCCGCATCCCGAAGTCCCTTGGTAAGAGCAGCGATTAAGGCTTTATGGTTAGCATGGATCTGGCCCAATTTTTTCAACTTGTCTTTGAGACTGTCTCTGAGAGCCTTTGCAAAAGCGCGATTTCCTTTCAAACCATGGAATGCGTCTGTCAGGGAAGGGGGAAAGACCTCGGGTCCCATGTCGATTTCTTTTTGAAATTTCTCCGTTGTTCGTCGTTGGAATTGGTAGCCTGTCTGCGTTGTCCAGGCCGTATTTCCAGAGTGATCCTTATGATGAGTGATCGTGTTGAGGTAATGATCCGTATGCTTCAGAACATCAATGACTACCTTGCGTCTTTTTGACATAAAGCGGGCTTTCTCAAAAAGATCTTTTCTTGCCGCATCATCCATAGCCTCTTCAATAATCGCTTTGATGATGCCATCCGCTATAACGCGACCAAAAGTCTCAGGCTTGCGTCGGGATCCCACAGAAATATCACCGGATGAAAGAACGGTTCCCGTGTTCTGCCAGCGATCAAGTGACACAATAGCCGAATCCTGGCTTAGGTAAACGGTGCCATGGTTGATCCAATTGTGGAGTGTAAAACCATGGCTTTGAAGCGCATCGGCGGTGAAAAGAGCATTTTTTTGCGTGATCCAGTTGTTCACTGTGCCCTGAATTGGGCCCGAAACGTCCATTGTACCGTGGTTATCAATACTTGCATTTTCAAGCCTTAGGCCGCGCTGCACACCAAGATTGCCACGAATCCGATGCGTTAAACTCTGGATACGTAAGC
>CANGTV010000067.1 GCA_947457015.1 Alphaproteobacteria bacterium
AAAGGTTGCCCCTCCGCTTTCCGCTAACACCTTTGTGATCGCCGCTGTCAACGTCGTCTTTCCATGGTCCACGTGACCAATTGTCCCGATGTTACAATGGGGCTTCGTCCTCTCGAATTTCTCTTTTGCCATCGTGCTGTCCTTCTTGTCTCTAGGTCCCAGTTAAAATTATGGAGCGGGTGAAGGGAATCGAACCCTCATGGCCAGCTTGGAAGGCTGGAGCTCTACCATTGAGCTACACCCGCTTGAAGTATGACTTCCTTATACACTTTTTCCCTTTTCTTGCAAAAGATTTTTTACAGAGACTTTTCACCTTACACATTAAACCTGAAATGAAAGACGTCTCCGTCTTGAACAAGGTAATCTCGCCCTTCAAGGCGAAGCTTACCGGCGGCTTTTGCCCCCTGCTCTCCTTGGCATGCTACATAATCCGCATAAGAAATTGTTTCCGCACAAATAAAGCCTCGTTCAAAATCACTGTGGATAACACCGGCTGCTTGAGGGGCCTTAGACCCCTTCTCCACCGTCCACGCACGGGCTTCTTTAGGACCAATGGTGAAAAAAGTAAGGAGATTCAAAAGGGCATAGCCTTCCCGAATAACCCGCGCCAGACCTGTTTCATGAAGGCCGAGGCTTTGAAGAAATTCTGTTTTTTCTTCCTCTGACTCCAATGATGAAACTTCTGCTTCAATGGCCGCCGAGACAAGGGCCGTGCGAACCCCTTTTTCTTTCACTTTTTCCGTAAAGTGGTTGCCTGTGGCCGCATCTTCTTCCGCCACATTGCACACATACAGGATGGGTTTTGTAGTAATCAGCTGCAACCGCTGGAGTTCTTCCCGGTCTTCAGGAGCACACTGAACTAAACTAGCTGGCTTTCCAGCCTTCAAAAGCTCAAGAGCTCGTTCCATCAGAGGAAATTGGATAAGCGCTTGGGGATCCTTAATACGAAGCTTCTTCTCCAAAGCTGGCAGGCGTTTTTCAAGACTTTCAAGGTCCGCCAACATGAGTTCTGTTTCAATGACCTCAATGTCGCGCAGAGGATCAATCTCTCCTTCCACATGGGTAATATCGGAATTTTCAAAGCACCGCACCACATGCACAATAGCGTCCACCTCTCGAATGTGGCCTAAAAATTGGTTCCCTAGGCCCTCCCCGCGACTTGCCCCTCGCACAAGGCCTGCAATATCAACAAATTCGAGCTGAGTGGGGATAATTTTGGCTGAGCCTGCAAGGCGAGCCAATTCCTGAAGCCTTGGGTCAGGAACGCCTACGCGCCCTATGTTGGGCTCGATGGTACAAAAAGGATAGTTGGCAGCTTCTGCTGCCGCTGTTGCTGTTAGGGCATTAAAAAGAGTGGATTTTCCCACATTAGGAAGCCCTACAATACCACATTTAAATCCCATGAGATGTCTCCGTCATTATTTTTGCGCCATACTCTTGAGGAGAAGCTGTTAGTAAAAGATGTACTTCGTCCGCAAGGAGTGGAAGAAGAAAATCAAGCCACCCATGATCCTCCTTAGAAAAGTTAGAAAGAACATAGGGAGTTACCCCCTCCTTATGAAGGGGACGTCCAATGCCAATGCGGACACGCCAATATTGGGGCCCCAGATGGGCATCCAAGTCCCTAAGGCCGTTATGGCCTCCGTGCCCTCCCCCTTGTTTAACCCGCACTTTTCCAGGTGCTAAATCCAGATCGTCATGAAAAACAATGATGTGATCAGGGGGAATCTTAAAAAACCGCGCCGCCTCATTAACGGGCCCGCCTGATCGATTCATATAGGTTAGGGGCTTAAAGAGATAAACCTTTTGATGATCCACCTGTCCTTCTGTCAGAAGGCCTGAAAACTTCGCCTTTTCTGGAGGAAACCCATAGCTCTGTCGGATCTCGTCCAGGCACATAAACCCTACATTGTGGCGATGGTGGGCGTACTCACGCCCTGGATTTCCGAGGCCAACGAAAAGATACATGGCTTAAGAAAAGAAGAGGAATTACGCCCCTTCTCCCTCTGGTGCAGCAGCTTCTGCCGTTGTTCCCGCTTCCTCTTCGTCCGTCTTTTTCATAACCGTCGGCGCAACGATATTGGCAAGAGCGTTGTCTCGCTCAGGGTACGCCGCAACCACCCCTTCAGGAAGTTTGATATCCGTCAAATGAATGGTGTGATGAATTTCAGAGCCCGCAAGATCAATCTCAAGAGTAGACGGGATATGATCAATATCACACATAACATCCAGGTTGTGAATGAGAACGTTCAAGACGCCCCCGCGCTTAATGCCGGGAGACTTCTCTTCATTCACAAAGTGCAAGGCAACAGAAACTGTAATCTTCTTATCCTTTGATACACGTAAGAAATCCACATGAAGAGGACGATCGGTCACAGGATGAAACTGCACGATACGCGCCAAGGCCTTTTCCTTCTTTTTATCAAGAGGAATTTCAAAAACCTTAGACAAAAAGCCCGGGCGATGAAGCTCCTTATTCAGCTGAATTGGATCCAAAGAAAAATGAACAGGGAGGTCATCCCCCCCATAAAGAACCGCTGGAACACGTCCCCCGCGACGCAATGCCCGAGAGGCCCCTTTCCCTGTTTTATCCCGCAATTGAACATCAAGTTGAGCTGGCGCTGTCATGTTATAACTCCTTTAAACGTCAAGATGATGTAGTTGTATACTAAATCAAGGGCAAGGTGCAAGAAATTTAGAAGCGTTCACTTATAAAGAAGAGAATTTTCACCTCAGGTGCCATCCTCTATGTTTTTGACAAAAGAAGAGAAGCATATTTGAGACTATACGTTTTAACTCATCCCTGTTTCCCCTTATTCATTCCTCTCTTATTTTTCTCCCATCCTTCTGAAGGATGCCTTATCGTTTTTGCAAAGACTACGATATTTTTTAAAGAGAAATAAAATATCATACAAACAAACGGGGGATGGCAGGAGGTATGATTATACCGCTACCGCTCACACTTGAAGATGCCTATACCTATTTCAAGCACACGAACTGTAATTGGGCCTCCCCCCTCGGATAGGGGAGAATGTCTCCTAAAGCATCAGAGCCTAAGTTTTGATGTGGTGCAACAAAAAACTAAGAAGGAGACATTCAATGAGGTATTATGCAGGA